>JACPIH010000002.1:0-63398 GCA_016188155.1 Candidatus Woesearchaeota archaeon
AAAGACATGCTAGCAGAAATGAGGAAATATTATAATGGCAAGATTGGCATTGGTGTTGTTGGTTCTTGGCGTGACTGTGACTATAATTTTAAAGAATATGACTATCTCACTTTCAGCGCTTACCCATCAAGATCCAGAGGGATAGATCCGTGGCTCACTCCAAACTTGAATGTTCCAGCTAACAGCGATGATGCTTTTAATCTAGCATTCCTCACAAGCTGGGCTAGAAAAGTAGCAGACAGGAGCGGAATTCAAACTTTGCACATAGGCGAAACAGGCGTACTCAACCCAACCGATCTCAAAAGAGCAGATGCATCATCATATGCAGAAGGGGATAAGCAAAAAGAAGCTGAATTCTATCAAAAATTATTTGAACAAACAGCAGACAAAGTTAATGGAATTTCAGTATTCTACAATAGTTTAAATAATTATTTTAGTATTAATAGTGATCCAGCGGAAGAAGTTGTAAAAGAATGGTACAATAAACTTGGACCCGGTATAGAAAGCAAAGAAGAAACAACAAAATTAATTATAGCAAATCCACTTGACCTTTCACAAATAGCTCGCATTTCAAAATTCCGCAGCTGTTATGGCCACGATTATAGCGGATTAAACATCGAAGGAGAAAATGAAACATTAAGGTCTATGAAGCATTATATTGAATTTTCCTCGAAATTCCTCGGCTCTAAAAATGCAGTTAAAGTTTTCGCCCCTTTTGAAGGAAAGATTGCAGAAATCCTGGAAGCTGGTGGTAAACAAATATTCATTTCTGCTGATAAAGATCCACAATGGAATTTTATTTTTTTCCATATAACCATTGAGCCAGACATCAAAGTGGGCACGGCTGTGAAAGCGGGTCAGCTGGTTGGTCATGCCTATGTGCGTGAATGGCCCAATTTTGACTTTGCCTTAAAAGAGTTTAGTAGAACAGGGGAGACTTTTGAATCACCATTCCTCCACATGCAGGACTCTATCCTTGACGAATATGCTTCTTATGGCGTTACGCCAGAGAACATTATTGTTACTAGACAATTTAGGGATATCCATCCTTGCCCTATCAAAGGAGCTATAGATGGTGAAGAGGCTTTCACCGGAGAAACTGAAAAGGAGGATTTTGTTGTCCTAAAATGACGGGTTTAATTTTATCAAGATAGGCGGGTTTTCGAATTACATTTAACTATAATTATGTAGCATTGTCTGCCGGGCTGCTGCGAAGGTGCAAATCAGTTACGCCGATTGCACAGGTCGGCAGTGGCCGACCGTGCAATCCTGCCGATGCAGGATTTGCACACAGCATCGGCAACAGCCGATGCGTATAGGCGGCGTAACCGCCTATATTCCGCATAGCGGAATTGTGTCCAGTGGCTTCTGAAGGCGTTTTTGCGGCTTCTTGTGAATAAAATGCTGAAAAACTTGCGGCTGACGTTAAAAGAATTTCGGAATTTTAGTGGCACTGGTCACTGGACAATACCACGTAGGGTATTTAAGCCAGAAGGCTGCATAAACCGGTTATGCAGCGGGTTATGGTCTTAGTGGCGCATGTAAACCATCACATTTAAATACTAAAGCGTATTTTTGCGTATTTATGGGTACGCAGATAAGCTTGAAGCTGTCGGAGAAAATGCTGGTCATAGCAAAGAGGTATGCAAGAAGGCAGGGATACGATAACCTGCAGGACTTCATCAGGGAAATGCTAAGGGAGAAGCTATTTGACAGGGAAAATATCAGCGGGCTTAACACTTACAGAGCAAGCGAGGCATCACTTGCCAGAAACTGGCTGAGAAAAGAAGAGGACGAGGCATGGGAACACTTACAAAGGGAGATGTAGTACTTTTCCCTTTTCCTTACACTGACTTGAGCGACAGAAAGCTCCGCCCCTGCCTGGTGCTCTCAGAGGAGATGAGTGACGATATAATTCTGTGCCAGATTACCTCGCAGCGGCTGCGAAAGGATGAGTATTCTGTTGACCTGAAACCGGCAGATACGACAGATGGAACCATAATGATTGACAGCTACGTCAGGGCAAACATGATATTCACCGCAGCCAAAGCGCAGATACGCAGGAAGCTGTGCAAAGTCAAAGATGATAAATATAAGCAGGTCACAAACATCATTACAAAAATAATTGCAAAATAGCTGCGAACTTCTCGACTTATCATGCAAGGCAATACCTATTTAAATGCCTGTAGCATGCTGCTTTCTGAATGAGGGAGCTTTTGATAGTTGGGGTGGATCCTGGAACAACCGTAGGGTATGCTGCGCTTGACACCCACGGGAGAGTGCTGAAAACAAGGTCGTCAAAGCAGCTGGAGCTGAACAGCCTTCTTGAGGAAATTGTAAAGCTGGGAAGCATCCTTGCCATAGGAACAGACAAAGGAAAATGCCCATCGCTCATAGGGAAAGCCGCAGCAAAAACAGGAGCCAAGATAATTGTTCCAAAGGAAGACCTGCTCGTGGCTGAGAAAGACGCCCTCACAAAAGGCCGCATGTCAGGCAACGGGCACGAGAGGGATGCGCTGGCAGCAGCGCTTTACGCCTACAAGGAGCTTGAGCCGCTCCTGAACAGGATAGAAAAGGCCCTCGAAAGGGAAGGCAAGCAGGACATCTTCAGGGAAGTGACCGAAATAGTTGTGGCAACAGGAACAAACATAAAAGACGCAATAAGAGATGCTGATGGGAAAAGGAAAGAAGAGGCTGAGGTGCTTGAAAGGAGCTTAATAACCGCTGCGACTGCCGCAGCTGCCACTGACGCTTCTGAATTGAAAGAAAAAACATCACAGGAGAAAATGCAGGAAATGCTGCTGAAAAGGATGAAAAACGAAAACGAGATACTAAGGAACTACAACGACAAGCTGATAGCAAGGATAAAACTGGCAGGCAAAGAACTAAAAAAGGCAGCCAAAGCCAAGCTAAGGGAAAGCGCTGCAACTACTGATCTGAGAAAGCAGGAAATAGAAACACGGCACAGGCAGCTCCTTGCAAAGATGCAAGGCATCATAAACCAGAAAAACACCAAGCTGGCAGGGCTCATGCACGAAAAAGAGCTTCTGGAAAGGATTCTGGCAGCAGAGGTTGTCGTGATAAAGAAGCTGGACACTTTAGGGTATGATGAGCTAAGACAGAAAAACAGCAGGCTTGGCCTGAAGGAAAATGACACAGTGCTTGTTGAAAACCCTGAAAGCTTCAGCCAGAAAACCCTTGAACAGCTGCAGCACAAAAACATCACAGTCATAGCAAGAAACAAGATAAACAGCACTGTTGCAAAAACGCTCCACGACTACGGGATTACAGCAGTTCCAGCTGCAGGGATACAGCTCATCGAATCAGAAAACTTTGCCGCCGCAGACAAAGAACAGCTTGAAAGGGCAAAAGAAAGACACGCTGACAAAAACATTGCCGGGCTGATAGAAAGCTACAGGGAAGAGAGGAAGATGCAATATGATTAGCAACGAACTGAAAAAGGCGCTGCTCTCAAACGGCTCCTTCACGGACATAATAGGCCAGGGCACAACGAAAGAACAACTCAAGTCAGCGCTGCTGTCAGAGAGAAACGTCATAATCATAGGGCCGCCAGGGATAGGAAAAACAACCCTTGCCAAAAACGTTGCAAAGCTGCTGCCGGACATGACAGTAAACGACTGCGGCTTCAACTGCCTCCCTGAAAAGCCCGTGTGCCAGCAGTGCAAATCCGGAGCCAAAACAGCAAAGAAGAAAAGCAAAGGCTCGGAGCGGTTCATAAGGGTGCAGGGCAGCCCTGACTTAACAGCAGAGGACCTGCTCGGAGACATAGACCCGATAAAGGCGCTGAAGTTCGGGCCCACATCGCTGGAGGCGTTCTCGCCAGGCAAGGTATTCCGGGCAAACAACGGAGTCCTGTTCTTCGACGAGCTAAACAGGTGCCCGCAGAGGCTGCAGAATGCGCTGCTGCAGGTCCTGGAAGAAAAAAAGGCAACACTTGGCAGCTACAAGGTTGACCTTGATGCGGATTTCATATTCATAGGAACGCTAAACCCGTATGACACAAGCACAGAAAAGCTCTCCGACGTGTTTCTGGACAGGTTTGACCTTATCTACATGACTTACCCTGAGAATCACGAAACAGAAAAAAAGATAGTCATTGAGAAAGGCAGAATTATTGAGCCGGTTGAATTCCCGCAGCAGCTCCTTGACTTCACCATAAGCTTTGTGCGGCAGCTGAGGGAAAGCAAAAAACTGGAGAAGCTGCCAAGCGTAAGGGCAACACTAGGGCTTTACGAAAGGGCACAGGCAAACGCCCTGCTCAGAAAACACAAACAAGTGCAGCAGGAGGATGTCAAGGACGCGATAATGTCAGTCCTTGCCCACAGGATAGGGCTGAAGCCCTCTGCGAGATATGCGATGAGCCCGGAAGAATTCATAAAGGAAGAGCTGGAAGACTTCTCGCAAGACCATAAAATGCTACAGGGTGATGGCCGGTAGCTTAGATAACCGACCAAAAGAATTCTCACTGATAGACGAGCTGTCTGGAAAGCTGAAATCAGACCCTGAAGAAAAGCGGCTGATGAAAACAATCCTTGAAGACGACAAGGGAGCAACAGACGACGCCCACCTCATACTCGAAGCCATAAACCAGGGAATAGGGGCACTGACACCTGAGCTTATGCTTGAGCAGATAGTAAAAAACTACAAGCTAACAAAACAGCTCACCGGCGAGACCATCATAAGAGCGCTAACCGGGTATGAGCCTGAGCAGATTGAAAGAAACCTCAACATTCCAGAGTTCAGGCAGGAGCTCAGAGAAAGGATAAGGCAAAAGCTGGACCAGCTGCAGAAGCACAAGCTCATAGACACGCAGTACCAGCTCACAGACAAGGCACTAAAGCTCGCAGCGCTCATAATATTCACAGAAGAAATCGACAGCCTGGCAGCAAAAGGCTACGGCGAAAAACACAGGAAAAGAATCACGAGAACAGGAGAAACCGAAGAGACAAAGCCATACACCCGCGAAAGGTACAGGGACATAGCAATAAGGAAAACGATAAAAAAAGCCGCAAAAAGAGGCCACACGGCTGTACAGATGGAAGACCTTGAAAGCCTTGAGCGCGAGTCAAAAGGCAGGAACACGATAATCTACGCCCTCGACGCGTCAGGAAGCATGAAAGGAAAAAAGCTCGAGCAGTGCAAAAAAGCAGGAGTAGCGCTGGCATACAAGGCAATCGAAGGCAACGACCTAGTAGGCGTAGTGGTGTTTGGGAAGCAGGTAAGGGCAGAGGTAAACCCGACAAAGGACTTCAGCCACCTGCTGCACGAAATAGCCAGGATAAAAGCCCTTGAGCAGACAGACATAGCAGCAACCATACGGAAAGCTGCAGAGATGCTGGAAAGGGAGAAAGCAGAGTCAAAAAAACACCTAACGTTGATAACGGACATAATGCCGACAGCGGGGCAGGAGCCGGAAAAGGAAACGCTTGAAGCCGTATCGAAGATAGCATCAGAAGGTGTAACAGTATCGGTAATAGGCATAAGCCCCGACGAGGAAGGCAGGAAGCTTGCGGAGAAAATTGTCGAGATAGGAAAAGGAAGGTTCCTGGTTGCGAAGAGCATTGAGGACGTTGACGTGCTGGTTCTGGAAGATTATTATGCAACAATAGCGTAAAGTTTTAAATAGCGCCTCAACTGCAGCAACAACGATGAAAAAACGCAAAATAAAAGCAGTTGCCAAACGAAAAATTCGAATCTTGGCATTCAGCGACCTGCACGGCAGCGAAAAGGCGCTGGGAATAGTTGCAAAAAAGGCAAAAAGAGCTGATGTCGTTGTTTGCGCTGGCGACTTCACGGTTTTTGAACACAACATACTGCGGATAATGCGAAAGATTGACTCAATTGGCAAGCCGGTTATGCTTGTGCACGGCAACCACGAGGACCAAATGCTCGTTGCAGAGATATGCAGGACGCTCAAAAACGTTAAGCAGATACACCGAAGAGTTTACGGCAACAATGAATTTCCGAATTATGTTTTCATTGGCCACGGCGGGGAAGGATTTGACACTGTAAGCGAGGACTTTGAAAGGTTTGCAAGAGGAATTTCGTTCCGGCTGCAGCAGCTGCGAAAAAAAAAAAAAAAAATAATATTCATCACACATCAGCCCCCTCACGGCACAAAGCTGGACTACATCTGGAGCCATCACGGCAACAAGAGCTACACGAGGTTTATCAGAAAAGCGCAGCCGCTGCTGCATGTTTGCGGTCATTTGCACGAGACGCAGGGCAAGAAAGACAGGATTGGAAAGACGCTGATTATCAATCCGGGGCCGAAGGGGCAGATTGTTGAGGTTTGAAATCTGATGAATGAATACGAAAAGAAACTAAAGAAGTTTTTACAAGAAAACAATGTAAAAGGCGAGCATCTGCATTTTGAGAACTCTGTGCATACCGTTGAGGATGCGTGCAGAGAAGTAAATGCTCAACCTGACGATTTTGTTAAAACTATCTGCATGATTGCTAACGATGGAAAAGTTATCGGTGCGCTTGTGTTGGGTTCGCATAGGGCTAGCACAGAAAGAGTGGCTAGTGTATTAAAGATAGAAAGACCGCATGTTGCCACACCGGAACAGGCTTTGAAGAAAACAGGATACCTTGTAGGCGGCACACCTCCATTCGGGTATGAGGCAACATTCCTAATTGACCCAAAAGTCATGGAGAAAGATATTGTGTACGTAGGTGGAGGAACTCCTAACGCCCTTGTGAAGATCAGCCCAGAAGAAGTACAGAGAATCGATCACGGCATAATTGCAAGGATTAGTAAATAACCTTTTGGCCTGTGTCAAGTGGCTTCTTCAGGCGTTTTTGTTGGCTGCTGTGAGTGAAACGTTGAAATTCTTCCGGTTATGGCTGGAAAAAAAATATCGTATGGGCACAATTTGAGGATTATTGTTTTTTGCTGTGCCCGTAACTTCTTATTTGATCTATAATCAACCGCAGCATCCTGGAGACATATTCCTTATAATTGCCCTTATCAGCAAAATCCAATGATTGATAATATTCTTCTCTTTTCTCAAAAGGGATAAAGAACATAGGGAATCCTTTTCTCATCAGGATAAAATTCATAAGTGTTCTCGCAGTTCTGCCATTTCCATCTTCAAAGGGGTGTATCCAAGTTAATTTTGCATGAGCCAAAGCAGCTAATTCAAAGGGGTGCAGCTTATTTTTATTTGCACTATACCACTTAAAGAAGTTAAGCATGTGTTTCTTGACTTCAGTATGCGGCGGTGGAACATGAGTTGAGCCCTGTATCTGCACATCAAAGAAGCGCATTCTTCCACCATAAACCACGCCAGTATTTTTAGTAAGGATTCCATTTACTTTTTCAAGAAATTTAGTGTTTAATTCGCCTTTATACGATTTTATGTAATCTAAGCATTCTTTGCCGTTTATTGCCTCATTATAGTCCTCTGCCCTCACTCCAGAAGGGATAACTTTATCTTTTAGGATAAGGGCAGTTTGCCTTAATGTCAGCCTATTGCCTTCAATTGCGTTAGAATGATAGGTAAACCTAATTACAAAATCTTCATTCAGCTTTTCTTTAACACTTTTGGGAATCTGCTTAAGCCATGTGCTGTAACTTCCTTTTAAATCCTGCAAAGTTTCTGCGTCATGCTCTGACAGGCAAGCGTAGTTTGATAATTTCAAGAATGGCTTTGCTTTATCTTCTATTTCTTTAGCATGTTTTTTTAGTTCTTCCTTTGAAGGTTTTTTATCTCCCAAGAAAATCCTGATTTTTTTCCATTTGTTTAAGCTGAGCCTTACATTTTTGGTAAAGTAGTAATATTCCTTATTATTCCGTTTTATTGTTTCTATGTAGGCCATACCATATTGTATGTGCACATAATATATAAATGTTTCGGTTATTTGTGCACATACAAATTTAGGCAGGCAAAGGTAAGTCTACACTCTCTAAGCAAAAGTTCTGGATGATTAAGAAGCCTAAATGGAAAAAGCTTAATTAAACGCCTCAGGAGGCCTTCCTCTCTGGTCCTGCTGTGGCTGTTGCCTGGACTGTTGGCCTCGCTGCGCCTCGTATTCCCTCACAATCTCTGCAGCTTCTTCCTCATCGGGCTTTGAAGAAGCAGCCCTCTTGCCGCCACCGCCGCCAAACTTCTTAAATGGGTTTGGGAGGCTGAAGCCGCCACCCATCCCACCGCCTTTCTTCTTGATAATAAAGAACACCCCACCTCCAACAGCTGCTGCAACAACTATAACGCCAATCACCACCAGAATTGTTGAGGAAAGGCCCTTGCCGCCAGGGCCCTTGCCTTTTCCTGTAGCGTTCTTTTCAGACTCGTTGCCAGCCAGCTGGCTGACATTTATTTCCGCAGACTCATTCCCAAGCTTCGCAAGCTTCTGCTCTTCAGGAGTTTTAAGCACAATGGCAAATATCGACAGCCCAGGCGAGGTTGCCGTAAAATAGTTGTACAGGACATCTGAGCGCGTGAAAGACGTGTCCAGGGAAGTCCAAAGGTCATTGAAATAGCGCTGAAGCACGATATTCTTGACTGAGCCTGAGTTCTGGTCAAACCATTTCCTTTCAACCTTAAATTCAATCGTTACGTTAGAAATGTCAGCTTCCTTTATATTTGCCTTGTCAATCCTGATGTACTGGTAAACCTTGCCCTGAACATCGCGCTTCACCTTAGGAGCGCTGTCAAGCTTGGTAACAGTCATTTCAGCACTCGTTGCTGAGTTGGCAATGGTGAAATCAATTGCCTTGAAGCCTATCTCATCCTTTGAAATTGTCATGGAGGCAGCACCGGCAGGGAGAACGTCCCACTTCTTTGAAACCTTAACGCCCTCGCTCACAGCAGGAGTGCCGCCACCGCCGCCTCCTCCGCCTCCACCAGAGGAGTCGCTGCTTCCAGTTGTAGCGGAGGTAGTAATATTGGCATAGTTGCCTGGGGTAAGGACTGAAAGGTTTACGTTGCCACCATCATCTGCAGTGACAACAGCAAAATGGTGCTTTGTTACCTGGGAAAGCCCGGTAACCGTAGTTGAATTTGTTGCGGTTCCTGAGATGCTCTTGACAAAGGTTGTAAGGTTAGACAAGGTCACGTTGACCCCGCCAAGGTTAACAACAGACTGGTTAGCGTCAGAACGGTAGATGTAGTAAGTCAGGTTGTAAAAGTCAGCTCCGTTAAGGACGTCCTGGGTCACGTTAAGCCAAGTGATGGTAACTGAAGTATCTGAAGCCGTAAGGGTAATATTTGCTGGCACCTTTGGAATGGCAGTATCATTAACGGTCACGTTGTAGCTGTTTGAAACGTTAACCCCGCCGCCTAAAGAACTGTTCTGGAGGTTTCCGGTTGCGTCAACAGCAGCAACAGCGTAAAAGAAAACGCTGCCATTCAGCGTAGTGTTATCAATGTAGGTCTGTACGCCCTCGCCAATCCTGGCTGCAGACGTAAGGTTTGTGACGTTTATAACATAATTTATCCCGGAATAATTGGTAAGGTTATTCCAAAGCGTGCTGATGTTCGTAGCTGACCTGAAGATGATGTAGCCCTCGCCTGTCTCTCCAGGAACGTCTGTCCAGTTTATCATCACGTTGCCGCCAAGCGTTGCATTAATTAAGATAAGCACAGGCGCCGCCGGAGGGGTAGTATCGCCGCCCTGCGGGCCACCCTCGCCATCAGAGAAATGCGGCAGGTTTACCCAAACATAGTTTGTAGTTGTGTTTACATAGCAAGTGGCATTCGTGGAGTTTCCGCCCTCACTGTTCGTGCAGGGCATGCCGCCAGAAGTTGTATTAAACCATCTCGTGTCATAATCAGACCACTCTGACGGTATGCTTGAATTAGGGGTTTGGCTGCCATTCCACACCAACTGACCAGTGTCATCAAAAAGCCCGTTCATTGAAAAGTTAATGGGCTTTGAATCATCAAGGCGCGAATAATTGTAAGGAATGCCAACAAAAACCATGTCGTAAATGTTGGGTGCAGCGCTGCCAAACTTGAAGAACTCCTGATATGAAGTGGTGTTGGTCTTTGTGCTCAAGGCACTATCGCTCATTGAAGCCTCAGGGGGGCCGGAAGCGAGCATGTCAACGCCGATGAAATAAACCTTCACGCCTGTAGTGTTAATCTCCATGAGCATGTTGACCTTTCCTGTTGCCATGACCTTCAGCGGGTTAAACCCGCCAGCGTCAAAGTCATCCTTGAACAGCCTGCAGCTGTCAATACTGGCATTAAACACGTTGCAGGCATCGCTGTTCCTCATGAAGGTAAGCCTGAACTGCCCTGCCTTGCTGCCAGAGAAATCCTCAAAGCTGCCGTTGGCATGGAACTTCCTGGGCTTGAAGGCATTCAGCGTGACCTTGATTATGCCATTCTGCTCTTTTGAAGCGTTAGTCACGTTGAGCTTGAACTTGAGAGGGGCAAATTGCCTGTTGAAAACCAGCACGGTAGCGTTGCTGCCGTTAAGGATTGGGAGGCTTATTATTCCGCCACTTAGCTGGTCAACCATGTAACGGAACGTTGGAAAATTCGTCTTATGGCCAACCATGTCAACCTTGATTTCGACATGCGCGTCATCCAGAGGCAGGCCGTTTGCGTCGCTGATGTTTACCCTGATGAAGCTGGTGTTAAGGGCCGTTGAACCGCCGCTGCTAATGCTTGAATAATTGCCAGCTAGCCGTTTCAATGTCAGGTTGTGGGCGATATTCCCTGTTACTGTGAAGTTGCTGAAATAAGCAAAGTATTCACCCATGCCTGAGCTGGTTGCGGTCGTATTTGCGCCGTAAATCTCGATAATCTGGTAAATGCCGGCTGCAGAGCCCAAAACAGTTGCGCTGAAGTTGGCAACGTAATTGCCACCGCCTGGTGTTTGGTTTATTGCAGTACCGCCGGGAATCTGCAGGTCAGAGTTTGGAGGCACCAGTCCAGCAAGGCCGAGCTTGACAACAATCTGGGTGACGTTAACAGCCGTTGAGTTACTGCCATCAACTGTTATGTTGCCCGAAATAATGTTCAGCGTGAATGCCAGGCTCTTGTTAAAGCTGATGACAAAGTCGCTACTTGAATAGTTTGACGCGTTCTGGACAGATATTGTCTGGGGCGGCAAGGCAAGGTTAAAGGGGTCAGGGTCGCCGGGGTTAAATTGCGGCGGCCGCATCATCATAATAGTATAGTTCTTAGCCCTTGGCACAACAATGGAAGTGTTGAAGCGGAGGGTTCTAAAGTCCTCAGAAATAGGAAAACCCAACGCGTCATCAAAGACGAGGTTGCTGAAATTAACCATGGCAGAGCCATTCCATGCTGTAAGGTTCAAAGTGACAGCAGGCTGAAGGTAAAGGGTGCTGTTGTCCATGAACGCCAGCAATGCACCCATCGGAACAGGAGGGAGCGAAGGACCGATTTCCCATGCGTTCAGGGTTGAAACGTTGTAAGCCACAACAGTCATAGTGTATAAGGTGAAACAGTTGCCAGAACTAACACCAAGACTGAAAGAGCCGTTATTTGAGCTCGTGTTCGTATGGTTAACGAATACCCTCTGGGGCTCGCCAAACTGGGAGAAGCTCATGTTGTAAATGGAAATGTTAACATTAGTGCCCCACATGGTTGCATTTGAGGTTGCGTTGTTGAAGCTGCTGTTAAGAACTGTCCCACGAAGGACAAAAGGACCTGACGTGCAAGGGGGAGGGCCATCCTGGCCGCTGCCAAAAGAGCTGAACAACAGAATCAACACAGCAGCAAAAACTGCCAGCGCAGCAACAGCAGCCACTGAAAGACCTATAAGCTTGCCAGCCTTACTCATAACCATAAAACGCCTCTTTCACACCTTTTTCCAACCAATAAACTGCAGAAACCGTATTTAAAGGTTTCTACAAAAAAGCCTTAAATTACCTACGCCCTCTTCTAGATGACTCAGAAACGAACTCGCTGATTCTTTCCTTTTCCCTCAATCTTCTGAAGATAATGAAAAACAGGATGATGAAAAAGAGCAAAACAGCAGCTGCAAAAGCTGCGGCAAGCCTGGCGTTACTTCCCGAAATTATTGAAGGCCTTCCAGGCTGCACAGCAGGCTGAGAAACGTTCGTTGACTCATTGGCAACCTTATGCTTAGCGGGAACCGAAACGGTCCTGTTCACAGCAGCCTGCTCAGGAACAGCCTCTGCCGCAACAGCAAAAAGCGAGAACGCCGGAAGCTCAGCAGAGTAATAGTAATAAGAGCTGTCCTCGCCAATCAAAACAATCATCATCCTGTCCCAGGAACCGGCAGAGTGCCTCAGCAGGGAAACCCCTTTGGGCTTAAAGCTGTTCTGAACCAGCCACAACTTTGGAACACGGAACTCAACGCCTGCATCAGCGATGTCAAGGAATGTGAGCTTTGTTGTCACGGAGAGATACTGGTAAGCCCTCAACCCAGGCAAAGGCATGCCTGCAATACCTGACTCGTTAACAATCTCAACGTCAACATTTATGTTGGATAGCGAAGACGCTGCGGTAAAGCGCAGCTTGGTAAATGAGATTGAAGAGCGGTTGATTTTCATAATGGCGGTATCGCCCTCCTTAATAGCCGTGAACAGCTGAGACGCCCTGCTTGCAGAGCCGCCTGTGCCTCCAGCACTGCCGCCACCACCGCCACCTCCGCTGCTTCCTGCACCTTGGACTGACGGACAGACAGCATCAGAACCTGAACAATCCTCATCAATGCCATTCCCGCACGTGTCAGCTGCGCCAGGGTTAATGCCTGAGTTACTGTCGTCGCAGTCATTACCGCTGCCGCAACTGGAAACGTAATAGTTGTCAGCATCTGAGTCAGCGCACTGCTCCTTCGCCGCAGTAAAGTTAGCGCCGGTAATTTTGTAATAAGCGCCATTATCAACCAAGGAGCAGTTGTAGCTGCCGCTAACGCCCGGGCAACTAACCAGCGTTTCATTGGCGCCGTTGCAGCTGAAGCTGATGTTGCCGAATGAGGAAACGTCAGCATCCTTTATGCAGGTGCTGTTAATCGTGTTGTTGAGCTTGCTTAGCGTTATGTTCTTGGCCTGCCCGGGCTGGAGGCGCAGCCCCTTTACTATTATGCCGCCAAAGGACGATGTTAAATTCTGTACGTCAACAGTAAAATTAAGCGAAAGGTTGCTGAGGCTGAAGTTCCAGTAAAACTCCACCAAGGGGCGGCTGCCGTTCGTAATATTAACAAAGAAGGTGCCATTTAGAAGCCTTGACATGTTTGTTGTGCCGTTGACTGTTACATTAAAAGCGGCTGCGGCGAGAGTTGATGAGTTGATGCTCGTTATATTTCCAACTATTGAATCATCACCATCAGCAACGCCGTCATTATCATCATCAGAGTCGTAAATGTCAGGAATGCCATCACCGTCAAAATCATGTCTGTCAATCACTGTAACGTTGAAAAAGCCGATGCTTGAGCTGCCGAAGTCTGTAACGTTCACCCTGAACTGGTAAGTGCCTGAGTCAGAAAGATTAGTTTTCCAGCTGAAGTTTGCAGCAGACTGGTTCCTTGTTGTAAAGTTAAACCTGGCAGTGTCGTTGACTGTAAAATTGAGGAAGTCATTCTCAGCATCATCAGCAACTGCCGTGATATTGGCAAAGTCCGTCTCATTAACCGTAATGTTGCTGATTGTGAACAGCATTGGAGTGTCGTTAACGGGGGTGATATTGACGAAAATAAACTCAGAGGCGTTAGCCAAGCCATCTGAGGCGTTAATTGCGAGGTAGAAAATGCCGGAAAAGTTACCGGCTCCGGAAAGGTTAAATGTTATGTTCCCTGCTGTGGCGTTGATTGTAAAGTTCACTGTGTTATTGATGAAGTAAGTTATTGAGTCATTATCCAAGTCAGCAGCAACGACCGTGAAATTTAGCGGTGTATCCTCAGCAGATGTTTGATTCACAAGAGCAGCCCAAACAGGAGCCCTGTTCGTGTTATTAACAATCAATGTCCAGTTAATCTGCGTTGAGAGGCCGCCGTCCGAAAGAACTGCTGTGATGTTGTAGGTGCCGTTCCTCTGCTGCGCTGCCTGCGTGAAGTTGCCGAGGAACGTGAAATTGGTATTCCTGGCAGCTGCCTGAATGGTTCCGTTTACATACCAGTCAACAGTCAATGCGTCATTTTCAACATCAGTAAATGTGAGGTTGAAGGTTTGGTTATTTGGCTCTGCAACGTTGGGTGCAATGCTGGAAGGCAGAAACGTGTCAATCCTTGGAGGTGTGTTGTTTACCTGAACTGTCCTAAGCTCTGAGACGCCCAGGCGGTTGTTGGAATCATTGCCCCAGACCCTGTAGGTTATCACGCCAAGGCTGCTGGAGCTGTGATTCCTAGCCCAGTTAAGGGCTGAACCGTTCTGGACCATGCTGTAGTTGACGACGTGGGTATTGTTGTTCCACTCTAACAATGCAGAAGCCAAAACCTCGTTGCTGGTGATGTTGACAAAGACGTTGGCTGAAGAAACGTTGGTGTTATTGGCAGGTGTCGGTGCAACAATGGTGATGTTCGGAGGGTCAGTGTCCAGGTAAAGAAGGGCCTTGTAAACGTTTATTCGCGCGAACTGTATGCCGCTGCCGCCAGTGTCTGTGAGGTTAACGCCGGTTGTGTTCAGCGCCAAGAACGCGTCATTTGGGCTAATGTTCAAGCCAGTTGTAAGCTTCTTGAACTGGGCTAAAAGCGCAATGGCTCCTGAAACGTGAGGGGCAGCCATTGAAGTGCCGTCCTTTGAAGTGAAGCCGCCCTGGTAGTTGACAGACGTTATGCCGGTACCAGGCGCAAGCAGGTCTGTAATGTTGTTGCGGTTGTAAGGCGAGAAACCGTCAGACTTTGTTGTGGAACTGACGGCGGTAGCGTTTTTTATGCAGGCAGGAGCGCTCAGGTTTGTGGTAGAGCCTGCATTGCCGGCAGACACAACCACAGAGATGTTTCTCACCACAGCGTCGTCAATAGGCCTGCGGAAAATACCCAGTGGGTTATCATTGTCACAGTACGTGTTGAGCGTCTGAGTGCTGCCAATGCTCATGCTTATTACAGAAATATTAAACCTTGAAGCGTTGTTAACGCACCAGTCAATGCCTGATATTATATCGTCGCTTCCACAGTTTGCCGGGTTACCATCATCACAAGCCTTGATGGCAATTAGCGAGGCATTGGGAGCCATTCCGCGGTAAGTGCTGTCAGTGGACGCTATTATGCCCCCCACGTGGCTGCCGTGGCCTTGATTGTCCATGGGGTCAGAGTCGCTGTTCACAAAGTCATAACCAGAAGGCACCTTGGCACAGTTGCCATTTGCAAAGTCAGTCATGGTGCAGCCGCCAAGCGCAGCGTGGGTGTAGTTTATGCCTGTGTCAATCACACACACGCTTATGCCTGTGCCTGTGAGGTTGGTGGCGTTGTAAACAAGCCTGTTGACAACGGTCGCATTCAGAAGCGGGCCGCTGCCGTCAAGGGCTGTCTGGAGCACTATGTTCTCGTAAACCTCCAGGTTGGGATCAGACCTAAGGCGCTCATACGCTGCACGGCTCACAGTAGCAGTAAAGCCATCAAAAGAGCTAAAGCGGTGCTTCTCTAGAACTTCGCCTTTAGGAATTGACTGTAGGACAGACTCAGCATTAACAGACGCAGAAACCGGAATAAAGCCCCTTACAAGCTTCGTTTCCTTAGCCCCTTCTTTCGCGTAAACTATGACCTTGACAGGAGCCTCAGGGGATGCTGAGACAGCTGAAAAAAGCTTCCCAAACAGGACAGCAGCCGCAACTACAGCCACAAGCAAAACAAGAAGCCTCAAAACCGCTTTACTGCCCAATTTTCCGAACACCTGATTAGAAAAGTGAACAGTTGTTTATATTTTATGCGCTTTAAAACAGAAAAGCTTATATACCAAATATGGCACTTAAGTACTAAAAATGGTACTTAAGAACCAAAAATGGGACAAAATCTTGTGGCTGCTGTTTGAGCACCCGGGAAAGAGATTCACTATAAGGCAGATTGCCAGCAAGACAGGAATCCCCCCCTCAAGCGTTCAAAGGTACGTAAAAGAGATAAGGAAAGAAGGGCTGGTGGCAAGCGATAACAGGGCTGCCAGCAGCCAGTATGCAAAGTTCATAAAAGCCGCGTTCATGATAGATAAACTTTTTCAGTCAGGACTTATAGAATATCTGGATAAAAAGCTCTCGCCCTCGGCCGTAATAGTCTTCGGAAGCGCGAGAAAAGGGGAGTACGATCAGGATAGCGACGTAGACGTCTTCGTAGAAACAACGAAAGAAGCAAAGGTTGAGCTGCAAGAATTTGAAAAAAAGATTGGACATTCAATACAGCTGTTCGCAGAGAAGGATATCAACAGCCTGCCGCCGCACCTGCTCAATAACGTGGTAAACGGCATGAAGCTTACAGGCTACTTCAAGGTGAGAAAATGACTGACATCATGGACTGGAAAGACTGCGAGGAAGGCTTTATCAGGCAGGTAGAAGCCGATAAAGAAAAAATAGAGTCGGTAATTGAAACTGCTGAAGCGAGGCTGAAGTTCCTAAAGGGCCTGCAAGCTGACAAGAATAACAGCTCGTTCATAGTAGAAGGATATTACGAGGTAATTAAGGAACTGCTAGTTGCGCTTCTCCTGTCAAAAGGGCTTCGCTCCAAAAACCACCAGTGCCTCATTTCCTACTTTTACCGCACTTATCCGGAATATGAAGCAGAAGCTTACCTGATAGCGCAAATGAGCTACTTAAGGAACAGGCTTGACTATTACGGCGAAGGGATAGACTTTCTGTTTTACGAGAAAAACAAGGAGGAGTTTAACAAAATAGCGGAGTTGCTGAAAAGGCTTAATCAGGAGAAGTAGATCGCGATGCCTCACTTCATCGGCTTTTTCCTGGTTTTTATGAAGAGCCATCCCGCAACAACCAACAGGGCAACAATAACAGTCAAGGCAGCTGTGCTGACTGGCGTGGGCTTCTTAACCTCCTTCGGAAGGGCAGTTTCCACCTTCCCTTTTTCAGGAACTGCCGGGGCTGCAGGAGGCTGCACAGAAGGAACTGCCTCTGCCCGTCCCTGGACGCCAACAGTGGTTGTTCCTACGTTCCTGATGTCCTTGTTTACTGTGTAGCTAAGGTCCTTTGTAGTGCCCTTACTGACTTGCGAGAAGAACCACTTGACAACAGGGTCTGCCTCAAGCACTTGCGGCTTTTCGCCCTTAAAAGTGACCTGGTTAACGTTGCTGGCAGCAGCCTTGGGAATGACCTCAACGACCTCAACGTTCTTCAAGTCCTGGTTTCCAGGAGCAGTAATCGCTAGCTTGACAACCGAGACAATGATTTCTTCTTTAGTGACTGTGTTAGTTGCCTTGACCACTTCTATGGTCTTCTTAACAGACACCGCGGTTGCTCCGCCACTGGAAACAGCTTCCTGGATTGCGTTCAGAGCCTGCTTGGCTTCCTCTGTCTTAGCCAAATAGTCAACTGCGTACTCAATGGCTGAGGCAGCTGCCGCAGAACTGATAGGAACGGTCTTTATTTCAGGGGCAGCAACAGTGGTAATCTTAACGTTTCCCGCAGCATCAGCTTCCTTGAACGACTCGGGCAACGCCTCTTTCACAACATCCTTGGTATCCTGAGAAGGAGCAGGAGCAGGAGCAGGAGCTGCTGCACCGCCGCCACCGCCACCTCCGCTGCTTCCACCGCCACCTGTATCGGTTGTAGTGGTTGCTGCGCAGGTTGACTTGCAAGTGCCGCTTGATGTAGAGCTGTTAACCTGGGTCGTTCCGGAGCAGCAGACTGTACTTGAACAGGCGTTGCTGTAGCTGCAGGTGCCATCGTTGGCAACAAGCGAAACAGACAGGTTTGTGTTGTTGATTAAAATGTTACTGCACGTCCGCCATGTGGCGTTAATGCCCCATACCTTAAGGAAAGCTACGCTGCCAGAGGCACATTCAAAATCAAGGATATACCTGCCACTTCCAACAGAGTCTGGTTCTGAGCCAACCGTGTACGATGCTGCGGGGGAAGAAGCGCTCCCTATAAATGCATCAACAACCGAGCCGTTTGCAGGAGCTCCTCCAATAGTGGCATTGCCTATAAAGGTGTTAATCTTCTCCTGGGCTGACACGCTTAATGATAGAAACAATGACAAGCTCAAAATAAGGATTATTAATGCGAAATTTTTAGCTTTACCCATGCAGATTCCCCTACTATGCCAAAGATAGAAGCTATTATTTATATTTTTAGTTTATCTCCAGCCTTTCCAATGCTGTTACGTTAATCCAGTACGTTGTCTGGTTGGTAAAGTTGATAAAGCTGTTGCTCGTACGCCCAACCACAAAGGTTTCCCACGAGTTACTGCTTGCTGTGTAAGCGTATATTCTTGTAAAGTTTCCTGCGACTGTGCCTGACAATAGTGAGGTAAGGACGTTTGTAACGTTGTAGCCGCCAACGGCAGATGCCAAGGTTGTCGACTCAAGCGCGCCTGTTGCAAGCACAAAGCTTGACCAGCCATTAGCGCTGCCACCAGATGCCGGCTGGAAGTAGTTTGGCCACTTGCTATCAGTCTTGCCCGGGATTGTGACGTTCCAGCGGGTTCTCGTGTCAACGCCGAACTGGAACTGGCTTGCAGCACCTTCAGCAGCCGTGAAGTTGCCGCTTATGTCCTTGCAAGCGTAGTATATTGTGTGGCCGCCGCTTCCTATGTCGCGCTGCGAACCAAAGTTTATCCTGTGCGCTCTGCTGACATTGTTGCTCATCGTGCTGGTCATGTCATCATAGTAAGTTACAGCCGTGTCAAGGGAGTACCTACATGTTGCATTAGCTGTTGTGTTAACAAGAAAGGTATATGTATCTGTGCTGCTGTTGGCCAAGCCGTTCCAGAACCCTTCAAGGAAGGTCAGGTTCCTGGCCTTCACGCTGCTGGCTCCGTTCTGTACGGTAACATCAACGTACACTGACGTGTTCTGGTTGCCAGCTGAATCTGTTGCGTTAATCCTGAGCTTGTAGTCGCCGTCAGTTAAGGTTGTGGTGACGTTTGAAGCGTTAAACACAACATTGTGAGGCTGGTTTACTGATTGGGATTGTAAGGAGTGGGTGCTCATTGGCAGCCAGGCTGTGGTGACTGAAGCGCTCTCAAAGCGGTAGAACACGCCAAAGCTGTTGCCTTGCGTGCTGGTGTTGCTGGCCATGCTGATGTTAACAGGAAGGTTTTCGGTTATGGTGGTGTTAAACGTCAAGGTGCCTGAAATTCCAGCCCCGCCACTCGGGGTAGGGGTCAAGTTGTTTACGGACAAGGCAACGCCCGGAGCAACGTTGTCAAGCATGATATTACTAACCCTGACGCTGTTGTTTTGGTTGCCGGCTGTGTCGTTAACCATGAACCTTATGTCGTAAAGGCCATTAGCCACAGAGCTGAAAGTGAAAGTCGCATTGGTCCTGTTAGAGTCTGTATTTGTCAGGTCCGTGGTTGCAAATCTCAACCCGAACCAGCTGCTGTTAAACGTTGCGTTCTCAAGCCTGAACGCTGAGCTGTTAATGTTTGAAGTGTTAATCCTGCCAGGGTTATTGTTCCATGAGCTGGTGTCGTTTATCGTCAGGTTAACAAAAAAGTCTCCGGTCCGGTTGGTTTTGTCAAGCGCGCCCATTGCTGCAATCAGCGGCGGGTTGTTGTCGAGGAGAAGCGTGATGTAAACTGAGGCGTTCTGGTTGCCTGCCCTGTCTGTAACGTTGAGCTCGATGCTGTAGTTGCCGTCGAACAATGTTGGGGCAACTGTCAGGTTGATAAAGGTGCCGTTGAAAGAATTGGCAGCGCCTTCGGTCATTGGCGTCCAGTTGCCTATACTACCGACAGCGCCTGTTTTGCTGCTGTCGTTAACCCACCTGAACCAGACGCCGGCCACGTTTGACTCGGTAACAGTGGAGTTCACTGTGAAGTTGCCAGTCATGTTGTTGGCAAAGTTGTTAAGCGGGCTTATGAAAGAAATGCCAGGAAGGACAGTGTCAATCGTAAGGTTTATTGTCACTGAAGTGTTCTGGTTTCCTGAAGTGTCTGTAACGTTTAGCCTGACTGTGAAGTTGCCGTTTGTGGCGTTAGTCAGCTCCCCTCCCCAGTGGGTGAGGTTAGCATTGTTAGGGCTGAACAAAACGCCTGTGGTAAGGCCGCCAAAGCTGCCATAAGTGACTGAAGGCACCCAAGGCCAGTTAAAGCTGCTGTTCTCAAGCCGGAAGCTGACGTTGAAAATACCTGACTGGTTGCCGAGTGCAGTGTTTCTCGACTCGTTGGCAACAGCAGTAATGTTAGTAGTGCCCCAGCCCGAAAATGTGGCATTGCCAATGTGGAAGGAGTTTGAGACAGGCGTCCTTATGCTCACGTTGAACGGCCTTGTGGAGTCAAATATCACTTGTGAAACAAACTGTGACGTGTTACTGTTGCCTCCGCTGTCCGTGGCGTTAATCTCAATGCTGTAGTTGCCGTCAACCAGTGCGCTTATGTCAAGCGTGCCTGTCCATGAGCTGTTGGTGCTGAACTGGTTGTTGGTGCCGGTGCTGAGCGTCATGGACTGCCAGTTGCTTACGTTGCCGCCGCCAGACTGGGTGCCTTCGCTAAAGGAGTTTGTGTTGTTTCTCCACCTGAACGAGACATTCCTAAGCGGGCCGACTGTGTCGTTCACTGAAACGTTAACCGTTAAAGTAGTTGAGTAGTTAGTAGCTGAGTAGTTAACAGGGCTCACTAGTGCGTAAACGAAAGGCGCTATTGTGTCAACAACCACGGTCAGGTTCAGGGTGTCGTTGAACCTGCCCAAAACGTCTGAGAAGTTGAAGCGGAAATTACATGTGCTGCCGTCAGCGCCGCTGAGGTCGCAGAATTCGCTCAGGTTATATGTGTTGTTACCACCGCCTATAGAGCCAGAAACATTAGTAGCATTACCTATCGTTATGTTCCAGAAAGAAGTGCCGGAAAGCGTACCACTTTCAAAAGTAAGGTTGTGTATCAGCCCCTTGTTTCCAAACACGCTTGCATTTCTGGTTAAGTTGCTAGCTATGTTGCTAACCGTCTGAAGCCTGAGAACAAATGAAGAGTTTAAAGTAAGGGCTGAAGTGACGTTGCCTTCCGAGAGTTTACCATCTATCGTGAGGTTTGAGGAAACAGAGCCTGTTGGCGGGGTATCATCAACTTCAATGGTTATGTTAGTTAGCCGCGCATTGCTTACATTGTCAGTAACCCTGAAGCTTAAGTTGTAAACGCCGTCACCGTTAAAGCCGCCAACGCGCTGGGCTAAATCGGTTATGTTGAACGCAACAAGGCCTGAACCGAGATCGGTGGTGTTCAGACTCCAGCTTGTCTGGCCGCTTGAGCCATTTGTGCCAGTGATTATGCCAAGGCTCATAAAGCCGCCAGTTCGGTTCATTACCTCAACTTTTGTCGTGCCTACGCCACCATCGTCATTAACCAAAACGCTCACATTCAATGGAACAGTACTATTTAAAATACGGGCAACAGCGCTGCCAGGACTGGCTGATGTGTTAAGGGCTGACGTGTTTACGCTGCTGTAATTAGCAAGCAGGAAAACGTTAATTATTGGGGCAGCAGCGTCTATGGAGAAGTTCCAGCCGACTGTTGATGTCTTGTTTGAAACATTGCCGTTGCGAACCGTGTCGTTAGCCAAGATAGAGAAGAACACCTTCGAACCGTTGTAGAAATTGTTAGTTGATATCGTGTATGTGAAAATTCCTGGAGCGGCCGAACTATTGGCCATGGGCACTACGCTGAAATTGGCAGGACCGCTTAAAAAGTACGTAGCGACAGGCGCCTGGGTGGTAAGGGGAATCGCATTAATATCAATTGTGTAATTGTAAATCAAAGTGACGTTGCCAACGCCTGAGCCGTTATCCACCACCTGGACAGCAACCACTATGCCACCACTGGCATTGTTAAGGAAGATTTGCGCCAAGCTGTCAAAGTTGGCAAGATTGCTTATGTTCCTCGCAGCAGTAGATATGTTAAGGAGCGTGATGGTTGGCGGATGAGCATCAACAGAAACATTGACGTTTGTGCTGTTAATGTTAGTGGTGCCACCTGTGTTCTCAAAAGTATCAATTGTGAAGGTTTGGTTGCCTGCCCCTGCGGGAGGTGTTATGTTGACGTTGAAGCCCGCTGATGAACCAGCTGCAAGGCCATCTGAGTTTGTGAACTTAACAAACACATCCCCGCTTCCCCTGACGCACGTCCATCCCGTTGGGCTATTAGCTCCACACTCTATATTGCTTACACCACTTGGCTTTGTTATGTCAACCCTCTTTATTGCTGCAGGGCTGCTCGCATCGTTAGTTATTGTGACGTTAAGGGAAGCGTTAACAGCAGAAGCCTGAACCCACCTCGGGGAGAATGACTGGCTAAGCTCCCCGCTAGTGGAGAACTTGGCGCCGCTAACTGAAAGTATTCCAATAACCAAGGCAAGCACAGCAACGAGCAGAACGAGGCTGTAAATTGCACCTGTTTTCTGTGAAGGTAAGGAACGCAGTGAACGCATGCTGAACAACAAGCCTCAACACCTCTTTTGGAATAACGCAAACATACATGAAATATGACTTATACCTGACGTATGCCTTCAAGTATGATGAACACTTGAAGTTAAGTTGTATTTAAACTTTTTGGAAATGCGCTGATGCGCCTTGATTGGCTGAACGCACCCCCTTCAAAGACATGGCAAGGACAACAACAGCCGCCATATTTAAATTATTGTAACTTCTTTAAAGTGGAAACTGATATGATGAGCGAGTATGTTTCAGTCGCTGGCCCTGCAGACGGTGATGCGCTTGCCGTTGCCTGTCTTCCTTTCAACAACCTGCAGGAAGGCAACCTCGTCACCTACCTTAGTCTTGCTCTTCCTTATTGTGCCGGCAGGGAGCTCTATTACGTACTTTGCCTTTTTCGTTGGGGAATAAGTGGAGAAGGGCTCCATGCTTTCAGTCATCTCTGCAATACGCAGCCGGCTGTCGACAAAGAGTACATCGATAGGGAAAAACACAAAGAAGGTATGAAGGCTGATAATCGCTTCTGATGAGAATTTAAGAATCATGGCAGACTGCGCAGGCTTTGAAAACATCAGTCCAATGGAGCGGCCGAGCACAGACTCAGCGGTCTTAGAGCGCAGGGCAATAATAGTGTTTCTGGTAACGTTCTTTACAGGCATAGAATATCAAGCAGGCGGATTAAACAGGTTGTTATTAAGCTTTTTTGTTTTTTTGAAAAGAACAAGTGGGGACGCTGGGACTTTCACAGCCCTTTTGTTCGCTGATGCTCACAAAAGCCCAAGACGCCTTTGAGGGCGTCTGGGCACAGTCGTCAGCTGACGACTTGTGCGCTGGCGGAAAAACGTTTTCCGTCAACGCTTTTTTCGCGCACGAAAAAAGGGTTGGTTTGAACCCAGATCCGAGGCTTTCTTCTTATGGGTAAGTCATCGCCTTCGGTTTGCCGTTGGCTCAGTTCTCCAATCACTGGAGGCCCCCATAATGCCGGGTTATACTACGTCCCCTTGAGTTTTCCAGCGCCACCACAGCATATTTAAATGTTGCTGCAAAATATGGTTAGCATTGTGCAAAAGAGGCTTAAATAACCATGAACAAAAGATTCTTTGAAGCAGTTGCTACGCTAACCGGCACGACAATAGGAGCCGGTGTTCTTGGCATACCTTACGTTGTGGCAAAATCCGGCCTGGCCATAGGGCTGCTGCACGTTATAATAATAGGCGTAGCTGTTATGCTTGTTAATCTGATGCTTGGGGAAGTGGTGCTAAGGACAAAAGGTAACCACCAGCTAACAGGGTATGCGGAGAAGTACCTTGGAAAGGCAGGCAAGAGCGTAATGACCCTGTCCATGGTGGCGGGCATATATGGGGCATTAATCGCCTACATTATAGGCACAGGCATATCACTTAATGCTGCACTGCCGCAGCTACCTCCCCTGTATGGAAGCATAATATTCTTTGCTATAGCAGCAGCCATTGTCTACATCGGGCTTAAGGCAGTTGAGAAATCAGAGCTGCTACTGGCGTTCTTTACGGTTATGTTAATCACTATTATAATAGTGGCTGCGCTGGCATCTGACAAGTTCTCAGCTGCAAACTTCACAAAAACAAGCATACAAAATATGTTCCTGCCATACGGCGTTGTGCTGTTCGCATTTTTGGGAGCGGTTGCAGTGCCTGAGATGAAGGAAGAGCTAGGAAACGGCAAAGGCAGAAAGCTGCTGAAAAAGGCGATAATAATCGGAGGCATTGTGCCGATAGCGCTGTATGCGCTATTTGCTGTCGCCATTGTGGGAATAAGCGGCGTTTCAACAAGCCAGATAGCAACAACAGACCTGGGCAGTAGGCTTGGCGAGCTGATGGTAATAATGGCAAATGCCTTTGCGGTTCTGGCAATGAGCACATCATTCATAGCTCTTGGCCTGGCACTAAAAGAAATGTACCAGTACGACTACAAGCTCGGCAAAAAAACAGCGTGGGCACTCACATGCATAATTCCAATAACCGCATTCCTGCTTGGGGCCAAGGGATTCATAGCCGTGCTTGGAATAGCAGGGGCAATTGCTGGAGGAACAGAGGGAATCCTGCTTGTCAGAATGCACGCTGCCGCTGCAAAAAGGAAAAAAAGCGAACTCAAGCCGGAATACTCAATCAACGGCAAGCGGATTCTATCAATTGCACTCGCCCTGATGTTCCTGCTTGGAATAACATATGCTGTGCTAAAGCTTATTAGAGGCTAGGATCTATTTCCTGCCTTTGCGCTCAAGCATGTAAAGGATTCCAATGACCACCAAGAGTACGAAGATTCCTATGAAGATGTAAAGGCGGTAAACAAAAAGAAAATTACGCACAGATATAAGCAGGCCGAATATTGCAGGGCCAGCATTTGACGGCAGATTGGCTGCCGCTGCCCTGGAAGCTGCGGCAAAACCACCAAGGTTGGCAAGCTTGTTCCTGAAAACAAAAGCTGCAACACCGCCGCAAACAACAGCTACCGCCAGGGCAATGACTAACGACTTCAGCTTGTTCCTCATAATTGCGGAAGGAAGCGAGAAAAGCCATACCACCCAGCCCTTAACCCACAAAACCACCTCGCCAAGCTGGCCTGTCCTGTGAGACAAGAAAACAGTTGTTGCAAGGACAACAGCGAGAACAGCTGCCGCAACGGATTGCCACACATTATATGGCACTTTTCCTATGCTGGACTTAATATCCGCCACAGACCTGCCGATTGAGCTGCGAACATTTGCAAAGGCTTTGCCAAAATCAGCCGGCTCAGTTTTTTCAGCAGCCTTGACATGTGCAACTTTAGCGGTTTCATTCCTTGCAGCAAAGACTTTCCTAAAGAAAGCTGATATGTTAATTTTAGAAACATTAGCGACAGGAACCTTCTCACTGATATTTGCAGTTGTAATTGCCGAAACATTCCTCGTTTCATTGGCCGTTTCGTTAGCGCCTACGAAAATAGAAAATTCCTTGAGCGTAGACGTAAAAAAGGAGAGAGCAACGAGAGCCAGGACAACTACTGCAACAACTGCGACAGCTTTAATGCCAGCGCCACTTTTTGGCTTGTCAACAGGAACAGCAAGCTTTTTGCGTGGAACCACAACAGCTGCTGCAGCAGCAGCAAACTCCTTCTGCTTGAATACGCCTTCCCAGGGATAATGCCTTGGCTTTGGAATGAATTCGCGCTTCCTCGCCGAAGCCAGGGCAACTACTGCAATCAAGACAAAAATCAAGGGAACAACAAGAAGGCCTGCAGCAGCAACAGCCGCAATGCTGCCATAATCAAGCTGCGGCAATGGCAGGATTTTGAAGTAAAACGCGAACGCCAGAACAGGGATGGTTACGAGGAACAGGAAAAGGGCGACAACCAGCCAAAGGACAAAAGCATCGTTATTTCTCATCAAACCCCCTCTTAAAAATCAGTTACTACTTCAAAATAGGTTCTATTATTTAAAGGTTTTGGGGGCGAATTAAGGTTATGCATTAAAGAAGGAAAAAATGAAATAAAAAAAGAAGAAAAAAAGGAAAGTTTTCCTCAGTAGTATGTCTGGGTTCCTTCCTCTCCCTGGCCTGGGCCCTTCATTCGCCTGAAAGCAACAACAACGCCCACGACAACGAGCACAACTATCAGGGCAATAAGG
The DNA here is from genome assembly GCA_016188155.1 of Candidatus Woesearchaeota archaeon. GTDB lineage: Archaea > Nanobdellota > Nanobdellia > Woesearchaeales > UBA10216 > UBA10216. The sequence goes on from JACPIH010000002.1 coordinate 26,131, forward strand.
CCAAGCTGCAACAGCTGCACGGTGCTGCCAAGATTCGAGGCGCCAGCGCCTGCCGCAACAACGTTAGCAGACAACGGGAACTCCTTTACAACGTCGCCTGCCTGGTCCTTTACCCTTACGACCAAGACCTGTGCTCCAGCTGGCGAATTCTTATTGGCCGAAACCATAAGGTAAACTGTCTGGCTGTCGCCACCCTTTACAGCTACAACGTTGCCCTGGCTTAACCTGACAGTTGCCCAGTCCGAAGCGGCTACAGACAAGCTGAAGCTCTTGCTGGTTGTGCCGTCGTTTGTTATCGTTATCGGGTATGAAACGGCTACACCACCTGCTACAACATCCTGCTGCTCCGGGGCGTATATCTTAACGCCGTTTGCCGAAACAGATGTTGAAGTTGCTGGTGTTTCGCATGCTCCCTTTGTAACAGTTATCTGCCTTGTGGCAGTTACCGTCTTGTCACCTTCCTCGAAAGTAACCTCGGCCTTCACATCATAAGTGCCAGGCTTTGCGCACGACTTAATCCTCAGGAAAAACTCTTCAGACGTTGCAGACTCTTCCGCATCAAGCTCGTCAATAAAGTCAGGGTTATCTGTAACGCCAAGCTCAGGAATGCTGACCCTTACCTTAACGTCATCTTCCTGGCTGTCGCCAAGGTTCTTGACCCTGACAGTTGCCAGAACAACACTTCCTGCCTTCACCGTATCCTCCGGGTTGACGCTGAGGTCCTTGATTACAACCTCGTGGTCAGATGGAGTAACCTTTATCCTGAAGTTCTTGATAACCTCGTCGTTGTCCCTGCCAGCCACTATAATCCTAAGCCTGTACTTGTCCTCGTCAGCCCTCTCAGGCAGCTTGAGCTTCAAGGTCTTGACGTAGCTGACGTTTGTCTCAACATTGAAAGGCCTTGTCTCATCGCTGATGTCTTCAGTCTTTGAGAACTCAAAGCCGCTAACGAATGCCCTTATTTCAACATCATTAGCATCGGCAGACGCCTTTACCTTTATCTTGACATCGAAAGCCTCTCCCCTTTCCAAATCCCTGATGTTAAGCTCAGAAGCGCTTAGCTCAAAATTGTCAATATCGACAGCCTCAATGGAAACAGGCACAGCTGCCGCAAGGGCAGAACCTGCCATAAGAACTCCGAACAGAATAACAACCAATGGCAAAAACAAACTCTTTGACATCTTCATTTTATAACCACCCCAACACTTGTTGATTTAATAATCGCTATGCTTTATGCACCGTATTCCAATCGATAAAGGAAGCTCCTATATAAACATTTCGATTTTTTAGCATACAAGAGTAGTTACTTTTATTACTTATTATATAGTAGTTATGAACTTTGGGCTGCAATTCGCGATACTGTGACGTCTATGCTTAGTCGAATCATTGCAGGATTAACGGCCTGTACTTTACCCTTCTGCCATCGTCGCTGTTGAAGACAACCTTCACGAAGGGGTCAAATACGTCAGGGAAGGAGAGCTCGAAATGGACTGACTTCTTGTTTGTTTTTGAAAAATCAACGTTGCGCCTTTCCCTAAGCCCGAGCTCAGGAATGGAAACAGTTACCTTCGAGTCAGCGTTATCAGCCTTCGACTCAAGGCTTACAATCACGAGGGCTTCGGAGTTCTTGACTGCCGAAACCTTGCTTATTTTGACGACTTTCTCAACTGCCGCAACATCTAGCGCGGCTGAAACGACAGCAACGAGAAGAACAACGGAAATGAAGAAAAGCCTTAACGATGCCATTTTTTGACCCCCAGCAACAGCTGTTAAAAACACTGAAGGATGAGCTATTATTTAAAGTTTTTGCAAGTGACGCTACTTTAGAATAGAAACATGACCTTTTTAAGAACCCAAGTCGCCTCCTGCGACTGGGCCCAATCGACAGATGTCGATTTGGGAAAGGTCAATCAAAAACGAGTTAACAGCTGCTGTCGACAACGAAAGTCCTGTGAACGGTCCTGCTGAACTTGTTGTTGCTGATTGAAAAGCGCATGTAGTACGTGCCTTCCTCAGCGTCTTCTGGAATGTTAAGCCTCAATAGCTGCGTTAATTTGCCATTTGCCTTGAGCTTTACAGGCCCCTTGCTGATCCGTACGCCAAGCTCTGGCACTGTTGCCGCAAAACTAATATCTTTCAAAGCCGCCTTCGCCGTGTTCTGGACCTTAACAGCCAGCAGGGCTGACTCGCCTGGCCTTACGCAGTCTGTGTCCGGGAAGTTCAGCGCGCGCATGAAAAGCGGCTGCAATGGAAACTTCACTGCTATGACCTGTAGCGGCTTGGGCATTTCTGCAACCTCAGCAGCAGGGGGCGTTATTGGAGGAGTAACAGGAGGCGGAGTTACTGGGGGCGGAGTTATTGGCGGAGGAACAACTGGCGGAACAACAGGTGGTGGCACAACAGGCGGAACTGCAGGAGCTGCGGTGGTGGTGCCTGTTCCCGAAACAAAACCTGAAAGCTGATTCGCGGAGTCCTTGCTCCTTGCCTTGAAAGTGTAAGCTGTGCTAAATGCCGAAGGGGCAGTTACTGTAAAAGCATGGCTGCAGCTTGTCAGGATGCCAGCGCAGTCAAAAGGAGTGCCAATCTGAACATTGCTGCTGTCAAAAAGAAGCAGCTGCGAAACGTCCTTATCGTCATTGCCTGTAACCAGTATGCTTAGCTGCGAGCCTGGAGCTGCTGAAGCCGGAACATTAATAGTTGCTGTTGGGGCATTATCAACTACTGCCGGAGCAGGGCAAGAGCCGCAGAAGTTGCCGCAACTGTCAGTTTTACCGCATCCGAGGGAAACGCACGAAACAACAGGCGTACATCCTTCGTCAGGAGCAGGTTCACAGCCAACAGGCAAGCCAGAGTCAGCCCAAATTTTCCTGCAACCATAAGCGCAAGTGTCAAGCGTTACCCATTCTTTGCTGCAGTCAGACTTCTGCTTTTCCCTCTGCCTGTCGTAGCCGTTTGTACCACAACGGTAGCTGTCAAGAAATTTTTCATCACAAGCACCGCAGTCTTTTGCACAAACCCCTTGCTCGCCAGAATCACAAAAGCCGTCACCGCAGAAAGGCTTTACATCACAGTCTGAGCACCAGCCACTTTCACCGGGGTCACAGAAGTTATCGCCACAGTAAGAAGGCACGGTGCAGTCTGAACACCACGTGCTTTCGCCAGGGTCGCAGAAACTGTCACCGCAGTAAGGGCTAACCGTATCGCAATCTGAACACCAGCCCTGCTCGTCTGGATCACAAAAGTTATCGCCACAAAGAGGAGCAACGTATTGGGCACTAACCGGAACTGAAGCTAACACCGAAACTGAAAGGAGGAAAAGCAGCAAAACGATGCTACCGACAACGCCGGGAATGAAAGCTGACCTCATTTAGCTGCGCCTCCGGCTACCTTCCCTGCGTTATTATAGTAACATCCCCAACCCTGCTCGGGTTTTGCGTCAAGTAGCGCACCAGAAAGTTCGTTACCGTCTGTAACTGGACGGTAAAGGTTGCTGCCGCGTTGTTTTGCAGGTAAAACCTTGACCTGCCTGCAATCTCGTCAACAGCAACAGCTATGCCATTCAGTGGTGTTACCTCGCCGTTAGCAGCATTCCCGTCAAACCAGCCAGGCACTTGAGACCTTGCAGCAGGCACAACTCCTAAAGCTGTGTAGAATCCTTCTGGGTTAGATGCGTGCATGTCCTTTGCCAAATTGTACGAGATTCCCCACCTAACGGCACTAACTATGGCGTCGAGATTTACCGGAGTTGGAGTGGCTGTAGGAGTCACGGTTGGCTGAGGCGTCGGAGTAGCGGTTGGTAGAGGAGTAGCTGTTGGCTGCGGAGTTGGAGTTGCAGTTGCATAAGGTGTTGGAGTGACGGTAGGTTGCGGTGTAGGTGTATGAGTAGGCGCTGGTGTGGCTGTTGCATAAGTAGTAGGGGTAGCTGTAGCTTCAGGAGCTGGCGTTTGCGTAACAACAGCTTCAAGCGTTGAAGTAGGTGTTCCTGTGGGAACAGCCGTAGCAATCGCGGCTGGAACTGGATAACTTTCCCAAATAAACCTTGTGCCTCTGTCGAAGCGGTCGTAAACGCCAGCAGTAACGAGTAACATTAAAGCTGACACAGCCACGGCACCGTTCCTGAAAATTGTTCTGCCGCGAATTGTAACGTTATTATAAGCATGCTTACTTGCCGAAACAGCGACGTCTGCAGCAGTTGCAACAGCTGCAAGCCCACCAGCAGTCACTAAGCTAGCCTGAAGAGGATGCTTGGTGTAGAAATCAGCGATTGATCCCAACAGACGACCAGGGGTAATGAGATCGAGAATTGGTAAAGCTATTGTGACACCGCCGGCAAGCAAAAGGGAATACTTAGTTAACCTCTGACCCAAATCAGGAGAACCTCCTAACGGACCTTGCGTAGCCATCAAAAACCACCCCAACTGTTTGTAAATTAAATCGTGATTGGCAGGCGAAATGAACAGCAATATAAAAACCTTTCGTTGTGTCACTATTATAAAATAGATACAAATTTGTCTCAGTCTGGTGGTGGTAAAGTTTCAACGGAAACAAAGCAGCAACAATTAAAAATACTGAGGCAATGCTGCCAAACGAAAATGGTAAGAGTGGTTATTGTTGGAGCGGGGCCTGCGGGGGGATTCTCGGCTTATTTGCTGGCGAAGGCAGGGCATGACGTGCAGGTTTTTGAAGAGCACGCAACAATTGGAGAGCCGGTTGCGTGCACTGGCGTCATAACCGGTGATGTAATGGCGCGGAGGCTGCAGCTGCCGAAAGAGCTAATTGTAAACAAGATTGCAAAGGCTAGGATAATTGCACCCAATGATGAGTTTATTGAAGTGAAGCTGAAGAACGACATAATAATAGACAGGGCAGGGCTCGACAGGCACATCTCGCAAATGGCAAAGGATGCCGGCGCAAAGTATTACATGAACAACAGGTTTGAAAATTTTGAAAATGTAAAAAACAAAGGCAAAAAAATTGTTGTGGCTGTGAAAGACAAAACGAAGAACGAAATCAAAAAAAATGAAACAGACTACGTGATTGGGGCTGACGGGCCAATAAGCTCTGTTGCGAAATCTGCAGGGCTGTTTGGCAGCAGGCAGTTTTATTCAGGCATACAGGTAACGATTCCTGTTGAGAATGACAACACCATTGACTTTTACCCGAGCGAGGACGGAATAGCGTGGCTGGTTCCGGAGAATGAAAAAGTTGCGAGGGTTGGGATTGCTGCGAGAAAGGAGGCGAACTCATATTTCCGAAAATTTATCACGGCAGTCGTGGGAGAAGGATTTGAAAAGAAGATAATGGGATGGCAGGCCGGGCCAATACCACTTTACGACCCTAAGCTGAAATCAACGACAAAGGACGGAAAGGTGCTCCTTGTTGGGGATGCGGCAACAATGGTAAAGGCCCCCACACTGGGAGGGATAAACCAAGGCCTGATAGGAGCTGAAGCAGTCGCTGCCGCAATTACTGAAAATAAAAACTACGAAGGTTTATGGAAGAAAAAAATGGGAACGGATTTGTACCTCTCACTGCTGATGAGGAAGGCAATGGAAAGGTTCAACAACAACGAATACAACCAGCTTGTTGCAACGTTCAAAAAGGAAAAGAACAGGGCCATCCTGGAAAGTTATGACAGGGATGAGCCGAGGAAGTTTGCACTGAAGCTCCTGCTGAAGGAGCCAAAGCTGATTCTGCTTGCAACGAAGGCGTGGTTTTGACCTTCTCTCGGAAACGGTAATTATCGTCGTTTTTGGATTGAACCTTTTTTTGCAAAAAGGGTCAAATCCGCAACTAATTTAAATAGCGTCCGAATTCGGCATGGGAAGGAAACAGTTGAAAAGGGTTGAGGCAACAAGAGTGGCTGAAGAACAAGGCAAAAAAGAAGAGAAAAGCGCAGGGAAAGACTTTGGGGAAGGCATCGAGGTCGTAAAGGCCGAGCCTCAGGAAGAGAAAGACATAGAGATAAACTTTGGGAAAATCCTCTCATTCTTCAAGCAAAAGCCGGAAGAAAAAAAAGAAGCAGCCGAGCACAAGACAGAACACCTACCTCATCACGAAGGGCACCATGGTATGAAAACCGCAAAGGACGAACATGGGAAGGATGATGAAGGGGAAATAGACGTCGGCAAGCTTGTTTCTGGTATAAAGGGCATATTCAAAGGCGCGAAGGAACCTAAAACAGAAACGGGGAAAAAAGGGGAAAAAGAATCTGCCGAAGGCGAGGATGTTTCTCTCAACCCGCAAGCAGTGGTTGAGTTTCTCAAAAAGAGGGGGATGCTGATACTCCTAATAACAGGCATTCTGATAGCCATGGGCATCACTGCAAACGTGAGAACGCAGGTTGCAGGGCTGCCATTCACTTATGAATGGGCCCGGAATTCTGTCTCCAACACAATACAAAGTGACATAAGCAGCGCCATAAGCCAGCAATACCCTAACCTCCCGGAAGCGAGAAAAAACCAGATACTCAGCGATGAGGTAGCAAAGGCCAAAAAAAGCAAGACATACGCATTCAAAACAGGCCAGTACACAGGCCAGACAATAAACATCCAGGACCAGGTTAAATCTACAGCAGAATTCATAAAAGGCTTCTACAAAGACGAAAACGGCAGGTCATACAGCCCCGACATAGACCCGTACTACTGGTACCGCTATGCGAAAAACATTGTAGAGACAGACCACATTGGAGATGAGGTAAAAAATGGCGAGGAGTGGGACAACCACCAAGTTGCCCCACTTGGAAGGGGCATATCACCACAAGATAGATTCTTCCCATACTTCATCGCTTACCTGTACAAGACCATGAAGTTCTTCAACCACTCAGCAACGCTGTTTGAAGTGCAAACAAACGTCTACCCTGCGCTGCTATCCGCGCTTACTGTGCTGTTCATCTTCCTCATAGGCAGGAAAATAGCAGGCAACGTGGCAGGATTCCTCGGCTCGCTAATGGCAGGGCTACACGCAGCTTTCGTCAACAGGACAATACACGGCGACAACGATGCCGCAGTCATGTTTTTTGCAATACTGACCCTATGGCTGTTCGTAGAGGCAATATACGCAAGTAAGGCACTAGCCAGGCTCGCGCTTGCAACGCTCGCAGGGCTGGCTGCTGCCTTATTCAGCATTGGCTGGGGAGGATGGTGGTTCGTACTGGTGTTCATAACAATGGCCTCAGCAGCCGCAGTTGCAGCAGGCGCACTGAACAGCTTCATCTTCTCACTGACGAAAGGACGTCGTATAGCCGAAGCAGCAATTGATGGAATAAAAGCTGCCACAACAGGCGTAACGGGGAAACTTGTCACGATGCCAACAGTGGTCTTCATGATAGCTACGGCATTTTTCGTTGGCATATTGACGAACTTTGACACAATCCTTCAACTGCCAAGGAACATATTCGGCATAGCCAAGCTGAAATCGGCAGTGCTCTCCCAGTCTTACTGGCCAAATGTTCTCACAACGGTCGCAGAGCTGAACGAAGGAAACTTCCAGCAGGTCATAAGCCAGATAAAGCCCGGAATATTCTGGCTCTCAGCGTTAAGCGCAGCACTGCTAATTGCGCTCGCTGCAATACACTTCCTGCTGCCGCTGATGAAAAACCAAGCAAGCCAGAAGCTCAGGCAGCACTTCCAGCCAAAGGAAGAAAACGCGCTTTACTCGATATTCTTCGCAACACTTGTTGCAGTATGGTTCGTGGGAACAATTTACGCGTCAACAAAAGGAATAAGGTTTGTGCTGCTGCTAGCCCCAATGGCAGGGCTCGGCTTCGGAATGACGCTAGGGCTCATATTCAAGACAGCAATGTGGACAAACGAAAACTTCCTGAAAATAAACAAGATAGCCACTGCAGCGGCAATATTCGCAGTCCTGACAATGGCAACGTACTCAACCGATGTGATAAAAGACGCGTACAACGTAGCCAAGAACGACGTCCCAATAATGAACGACGCATGGTACGGCGCCCTTACGGCAATACGCGATGATTCAAACAGCACAACAAAGGACGCAATAATAACATCGTGGTGGGACTTCGGCCACCACTTCAAGGCCATAACAGACAGAAGGGTGACATTTGACGGCACAACCCAGCAGGGGCCGCAGGCGCACTGGGTAGGAAAGTTCTTCATGACAAGCAGCGAGACAGAAGCTGCAGGCATACTAAGAATGCTTGACTGCGGCAGCAACACCGCATTCGATGCGCTAAACAGCGTCAAGAACGACTATCCCAATTCCACAAAGATACTATACAAGATGACACAAATAACCTCAAAAGACGAAGCCAACAAGGTACTCACGCAGGAATACGGCCTCAATGCTGAGCAGGCAGCAAACGTCACCAGATACACGCACTGCGAACATCCTCCAGAGGGCTACGTCATAGCATCAGAAGATATGATAGGCAAGTCAGGGGTATGGGGCCACTTCGGAAGCTGGGACTTTGAAAAGGCAATAATATGGCAGGTCATGAGAGGCACGAGCGAGAAGGAAGCAGTAACCCAAATGAAAGAAAGATTCAACTACAGCGAAGAGAAAGCAAAATCGGTTTACAACGAGCTTAGAAGGATAAAAGACGACCGCGAAGCAAACACGTGGATAGCGCCCTGGCCAAGCTTCTCAAGTGACATAAGCGGCTGCCAAACACTGGCCAATCCAGAAAACGAGCAGGAAAGAATAGTAAGGTGCGGTAATGGGCTCACAGTAAACCTAACAACATACGATGCCTATTTCCAGGCGCAGGATGGCAGCGCTCTGCATCCCATATCACTTGTTTACCTGTCAAATGAAACAGGAACGCAACAAGTTGTTGAAAAGATATACACAAACAACACAGTGCCGCAAAGGCTGTCAACAATACTAATACCGCAGGGAAACAGCTACGCCAGCATACTGGCAAGCCCTGAACTCGCCTCTGGTATGTTCACGAAGATGTTCTTCTTCGGGGGAACAGGGCTGAAACATTTCAAGCTCCTGACGCACCAAACAGGGCTGACAGGAACAAACGTATACGTCTACAAGACCGGCTGGGACAGCCTCAAGTAACGCAACAACAATATTTTATTCCGGCAGCAGCAATAAGCGACAAAAAGGCAAAAATGAACTTCTACATCATAATACCAGCCCATAATGAAGGAAAAAACATAGGGCGAGTAATAGAAAGAACCAAAAAGTTTGTTCCTGGCAACAGGATAGTTGTAGTTGACGACGGCTCGAGGGACGGCACAGCGGCTGAAGCTAAAAGGCATAACGTCGCTGTTCTGCGGCACCAGATTAACCTTGGAAAAGGCGCTGCACTAAGGACAGGCTGCCAGTACGCCTACGCCAAAGGCGCAGAGGCTTTAGTCTTTATGGATAGCGACGGGCAACATGACCCTGAAGACTTGCCAAGGATAGTGGCTGCGCTGGCTGGAAACGACATCGTGTTCACTTATCGTGACAGGAGAAGCCAGCATATGCCCTTCGTCAAGAAATTTGGCAACGCATTCATCGACTTGGTGATGAAGCTTCTTTTCCACATAAACGTTACCGACACCCAGTGCGGCTACAAGGCCATGACCAGGGCTGCTTATGAAAAGCTTGGGCTGATGTCGAACGACTACAGCATAGAGTCAGAGATAGCCGCAAAGACCGGCAAATACCGGCTTAAGTTCACACAGCTGCTGATAAGGACATTCTACTCAGACAGGTACAAAGGCACAACAGTCTTCGACGGCATCAACATTGTGCTGAAAATGCTGTGGTGGAAGATTGCGAGGTAAAGGCACAGGTAATTAACAGTTGGCGAAAACAATATAAACAATAGACAAGGGGCTCTATAACATGGCACTAGGCATACAGGTATTCGGAATCGTGTTCGGGGCATTCATGCTTTACATGAGCTTCCTTCAGTGGAAGAAGAAAGAGTTCACGTTCAATGAGTGGGCGTTCTGGAGCCTATTTGCCTTGGCGTTTAGCGGAGTATCGCTTTTCCCACAAATACTTGACCCTGTGATAACATTGCTGGAGCTAGGAAGGAAGCTTGACCTTTTCATCATCATTGGCTTCATGTTCCTGATAGCGTCCACATTCTACACGTACAAGGTAGTAAGGAAAGTCCAGAAAGGGCTTGACGAGCTAGTAAGGCAGCTCGCATTGGAAAGGGCGCAGGAGCCTGACCTTTTTCCGAAAAAGGTCAATCAAAAAACTAAAAGAGAAAAATAAAAACAACTGCTGCAAAAATACTTAGACGGCAGTCAAATTAATTAACTGGTGATTGAATGCAAGTAGGAATAAAACTGTGGAGCACAAATTCTGTCAAGTACGTCAACGACTCGGATTTTGCTGACTTCATAGAGGTTCTGCCCGTAAATGCGATAAGCCTTGGCAAATTCGCAAAAAGGAAGAACAACTACACCATCCATGTTCCTCACGAGTTATTTGGCTTTAACCCGATCCTTAACATGAAAAAAAGCCAAAAACTGCTGCAAAGGGCACTAAGCGCTGCAAAAAAGCTAAAGGCTGAACTGCTGATAATGCATACAGGACGCGTTAAAGAAGAGCCAAACGAGGAATTCATCAGGGAATCAATCAAAGCTGCGGCGAAAATCGCAAAAACAGCAAGCTACGGCAGAATACTGATAGAGAACAGCTATCCGAAAAGTGCATTCAATATAGATAAGGGGAACTACTACCTCTGCTATGACTATGAACATATAAAAGAACTGCTTGAAATGTCCAGAGCAGGGTTCTGCCTAGACTTCGAGCATGCCGCAATCGCAGCCCACCAGCTGGGGCTTGACTACAAGAGGTTTGTTGCTGAGCTAATGAAGCTGAAGCCGGAGTATTTCCATTTTAGCGGCACAAGACTGCCAAAGCTTCCATCAAGCACTAGTTCAGAAGGGCACCACACGAGCATATTCGAAGGCGACGTAGACCTAGACTTCGTGAAAGAAACCGTGAAGAAGGCGAACAAGCCCGTATGCCTGGAAACGCCAGTAGACATAGGGCAAAGGAAAAGGGAAGTTGAGTTTTTGAAAGCGTAAATCAAAAACAAACACGTTTAAATAGCTGCAACAGCAACCAATTCTTTCAAGATGAACATCCTATTCGTGATAGAAAACTACCTCCCGCACATTGGAGGAGTCGAAGTTGTTTTCAGGAACCTTGCAGAGGGGCTTGTCAGAAAAGGCCATACTGCAACGATAATAACGCACCGAATGAAAGGGGCAGCCTCAGAAGAGACAATAAACGGCGTAAAAGTAAAAAGAATCAGCTGCCTTGGCAGCAGGTACTTATTTACGTTCCTTTCAATTCCGGCAGCAATTTCTGCCGCAAGAAAAGCAGACCTTGTGCACACAACAACCTTTAACGGCTTCTTTCCTGCATGGATTGCTGCTAAAATAAACAGGAAACCGCTTGTTGCCACAATACATGAGGTATGGATTGGAAAATGGAGAGAATACACCGATTTTGGATTTTTAAAATCGCCGTTGCACGACTTTATTGAACGGCTGATTTACTGGCTGCCGTTCGTGGACAAATACGTTGCGGTCTCAAACTCAACCCGAAAGCAGCTGCTGCGGATTGGAAAGAGCGAAAAGAAAACAGCTACGATTTACAACGGAGTTGATTACGACCATTTTAATCCGAAAAAACATAACGGGGAAAAGATTCGGAAGAAGTATTCGCTGCAGCAAAATTATGTACTGCTGGTCTATGGAAGGCCAGGTGCGAGCAAGGGAATCGAGTACGCCATAGCAGCAATGAAAGAGATAAGCCAAAAACTGCTTGCTGCAAAGATGCTGCTCATGCTGTCAAGGGATAAGCAGTATGCTGGAAAATACAAGCAATTACTGCAGCTGATAAGCAAACTAGGGTTAAATGGCAAAATAACAAGCATTGAGCCAGTGCCCCATTCTGAACTGCCAAGCTACATAAAGGCAGCAGACTGCGTGATTGTGCCATCAATAAGCGAAGGGTTTGGCTACACTGCCGCAGAGGCTGCTGCAATGGGGAAGCCAATCGTTGCAAGCAATACAACGTCATTGCCTGAAGTTGTGAGCGGAAAGCACATCCTTGTTGAGCCAAAGAACAGCAAGGAAATAGCAGATGCTGTTGTGAACATGTTCCACGGCAAATGCCACAAGACAAAGCTAAGAAAGTTCACGATTGAAGAGAACGTCAGGAGCTACCTTTCAGTATATGGAACGCTGGTGGAGGGAGCAGCAAAACGAACTCTCCGGTCTATTGGGCGCAATGTGTAAATGCCAACTGCAGAAACGAATCCTGTGGAATCTCCACCATTGGTAAGAACTGGAATCTGAACCACGGTTGGTAATATAAGAAGCTTGGGCCTGCCAGAAGCCGAGACACCTATGATGTGAGAAGGATTAGTCTCACCAACAAGCCCAACAACGCCTCTGCGATTCGCGTATTGAAGCGTGGCGAAGGCCGTGACCTGCTCGAGGCCATGAATCAAGCCACTGGCATCGTACTGCGAGAAGATGGGAAACTCATTCATATGCACGTCCAAAGTAGAAGTAATAATGCAGCCGTACTTGTGAGCAATTTCAGAGGCTGAAGTGCGTATCACGATTGAGGCCTTTTCGACAACAGACTCCAGCATGCAACAGTTAAACCTTGGAGCTTATATTTATAGGTTATCATAAAAAGCTTTAAAAACACAGCAACCGGGTAAGGCAACATGCCACAAAAAAGAGGGAGCAAGCTAGCTGTCACTCTTTACTTCTCGCTGCTGCTGCTCATGCTTCTGATACTTGGCATTTACCTCTTCAACCTATACCCTCTGCAGTCAGACTTCTTCGCAAGGTACCTCATAGCACTGCTGTTCGTGCTCATGCTGCTGCCCCTCATCCCAAAAATAAAGATATTCGACATGATAGACATAAAGAGGGAAACAAGGATGTTCAAGGCCGCCACTGGGACAACTGCTGCAAGGAAAAAGAAGTAGATTTTTATACCATTTTCTCAATTCTGATTGTGAAGCAAAATGAAAGTTGCCATACTCACCCCAACGTTCTCAAAGTTCTCAGGGCCCGACAGGGTAGTGCTCAATGAAGCTACGGAGTTAGCTGCTGCAGGAAACAAGGTTACGATACTAACTTTCAAAACAGACTTTGACGCTCGACAGCTGCAGCAGAAAAGGATAGAGGTTGAAGTCCTTGGAATGCCAAAAAGCCCCATGCTTGAGAGGATTTACAGGCTGCTTTTCTTTGCTGATTTATTGAAAGTAAATAAAATTGTTGGGAGACTGCGGCAGTTTGACGAAGTTATAAGCTTCCTTTACCCCATGACGCTTCCGGTAATGCTTGCAAAGAAAAGATACAAGGAAAAGCTAAAATACATTTACTATGACGTTGGAGTGGCTTACCCGCAGCTTTTTGACAGCATTCTAGAAAAGGCCTACATGAAAATATTTGCGGCTTTTACAAGAATGACGGTGAAAAATGCCGATGCTGCAATTTCAATAAGCAAGTTCTGCGGCAGCGAGCTCAAAAAAGAGACTGGGCTTGATAGCACAGTGAAGTACGTAAAAATAGATGTTGAGCGGTTTAACAAAAATGCGGCTGTGAAATATAAAAAAGAAATTGCTGCCGTGATTAAAAAACACGGGCTGAAAAAGCCGGTGCTGCTATACGTTGGAAGGATATCACCCCACAAGGGAGTGCATCTGCTGCTGGATGCTTTCAGGATTATTAAACAAAAAATGCCTGCAGCGACGCTTGTTATTGTCGGGAAGCACACTTTCCCAAAATACTCAGGGCAGCTGCAGAAAATGGCGGCGGAGATTGGAGGGGTAGTGTTTACAGGATTCGTTGCTGACGAAGAACTGCCAGCATACTACGGCGCATGCGACGCTTATGCGACGTGCAGCATGTGGGAGGGCTTTGACATCCCGATTGTTGAGGCGAATGCTGTCGGGAAGCCGGCTGTTGCCTTCAGGATAGGCTCGCATCCAGAGGTTTTGAAGAAAGGAACCCTTGTTGCTGCCGGGAATGTGCAGGAGTTTGCAACGGCTGTGATTAAGCTTCTGGCAAAATAAACTGCCCGCAAACTTTATAACATGCCAATAAAACGCCAGTAAAGGAATGGACAAGGAAACAGCAATAGAGACCGTACTGATAATTGCTTTCTTCACCGCAATACTTTTCCTCGGGCCGGCTGCTGCGTCAGAGCACAGGCTCAAGCACGACTACCCCGTTGGCTACGCGGCAAGTGACGCCTTTCAGCACCAGTCAAGGGCCGAGGGCATAAAGGGCATGGGCCAGTACAGGTACGAAGCGCCCTACATGATGTTCGGGCTTACTGATGTGATAGGCTTCTACCCGCCTGTGCTTTACCACGTAACAGTGCTATTATCGCACGTGAGCGGCTTGGAAACGTATGACGCATTGTTCCTTATTGTGGGATTTGCACTGGCACTGGGCGCTTTGGTCGCTTACCACTTGACAAAAAGCCTTGGCAAATCAGTTGCTGTTCTGGCATTGCCACTAGCCATTTTCACAACAACCGGAAAGCCATTCCTTGGGATGGCAACGTTCGGGCAGATGCCCTTCGTGCTGTCAAGCCTGTTCCTGATAACGACTGCATGGGCAATAACAAAGCTAAGCTTGCCAAGAAGCTATTTACTGGTGGCTGCGTTCCTGACAGGAACCATCATGACGCATACCTCTGAAACATTATTTTTAGCGATGATAATGGCAACAGCGTTCGCACTGATTACGGCATTGAAGGTTGCAAAGGAAAAAATGAGCACAGTGAAGAATGTGTTCAAAGAGAACAGGAAACTGCTTATCGCATTTGCAATAGCATCAGCAGCAACCCTATACTTCTGGCCGATGTTCATGGGGATTTGGCCAAAGCTGCAGCCGTACAGGTTCAACGTCGAAAGGATAAGTGCGAGCTTTCCAGCAGCTTCCTTCTTCTTCAAAGACTTCGGATTTATGCAGTTCCTAATAATTGCAGGACTAATAGCCGCAGCCCTTTTTGCGGTGCAGAAAAGGAAAGAGCTCGAGACACTGCTGAACTCGCCAAAGCTTTTCACGCTGGCGTTCAGCGCGTACATGCTCCTGGCAGGCCTGGGCAATTACTTCGGCTTCGGCCTGAGGTCTTTCCAGACAAGGCTTTTTTGGCCAATCACCTTGGCACCTTTGGCTGGCTTTGGCGCCTACCAGCTCACAAAAATTGCCTGTACAGCTTCAGGGCGCGTCATGAAGTTAAAGGGCTTCAACCTTTTCGCAGTTGCTGTGGTCGTCGCTGCTGTGCTAAGCACGGCAATAACGGCAACGTATTATAATCCACCATCGAAGGGCTCAATGAACATCAACCACTGGGAAGCTATGAAGTGGCTTTCTGAAAATGCGCCAAAAGACGCAAGGGTGTACGTGCCTTACAGTCACGTTTACAGCCAGACCTCGGTGCTTTACAACACAGAGCGCGTAAGCTACTTCCTAGGGCTCGAAACGTTCATAGACATGATAAGGCAGCTTGTCAGCCAGGGAAGGTTCAACAAGACCATGATAGTGACAACTGCTGCCGATACAGGAGCAGGTCTGCCTTACAGGACAGGTCTTCTAAGCTTTGACCAGCACACAAAGCACGTTTCAGCAGAGGGAGCCAGGATAGACATCTGCACTGTAGACTATTACCTAATAGACAAATCCATGCCGGAACAGGCGCTGTCACAGGCAAACATGTTCCTGCTGCAGCGCTTTTTGGCATCTAACATGACGGTAGAGTACGATAACCCGTATGTTACCGTGCTTAGGAACACAGAGGCAAATAAGGCAGGCGGTGATTGCATTGGCCTTAGCTAACAAGCCAGCAACAGGGCTGGGTCGGTTAAGGGGTGAGTTAAAACTACTTGCCATCACGTTTTTTGTCGCTGCTGCCGCGTTGAAAATAGCTTACAACAAAGAAAGCATCATTGAAGTTGCGAAGGTTACAGCAGCATTGTTCTGGCTCTTCGTAATACCCGGCTATTCGTTAATGTTGCACTGGAAGGACAGCCTGGGATTTTTGGAAAGGGCTGTTGCCGGCTCAATAGCGGCGATGGCAATAACCGGATTGGCAAGCTATTACCTAGGCCTGATTGGGCTAAAGCTCCAGAACCAGACAATAATACTGCCGGCAACAATAATTGCAATTTCGGCGGCAATTTATTTTAGAAGCAGAGGCAAAGGCTGAACAGATAACAAGACTCAACCAAGCATCTCATCGTAAGCATTGCCCATTCTCTTCTTAATGACACCGTAATCCCACTCTTTCATCTTTTCCTTCAAGTAAGAGGTGTTCCTCTTAGCAAGGGCCTTATCCTCGTGGCAACGGAGAAGATTCTTAGCAAGGGTAACGTGATCTGTGACTTCGTGATAAAGGGCGTAGTCGCCAAAGACAGTAGTGTGAGTTCCAATGTTGGAAAGGCACAGTGGGACTCCCGCGGCTGCCGCCTCATAGCTAACAAGCCCCTGATACTCGTTGTCAGCGCCGTGGACAAAAGCGGTAGAGCCGTGCAGCAAAGCCCTGACAGTGGACATGTCCTGAAATCCTGTCCAGATTACTGAGTCCTCTACGCCAATCTCCTTTGCGGTTGCCATTATGCCAGGCAAATTCTGGCGTGGAAGCCAGTCCTCGCCAACAGCCAAGAACTTCGCAGAAGGTATTTTCTCACGGATTATCTTCAAAGCACGCATGACATCATCAAAGCGCTTGTGGCGCCTAATTTGCGCGATTGAAATGACAACAAATTCAGAATCGGCGTAGCCAAATTTCGCAGCAACTGACTTCACGCCATCTGGTTTTGTGGAGAAAAAGCCGTAGTCAATCGAAAGAGGCACATGCCTTATCCTTTCCTCCTTAATGCCGGCCCTTTTGTAAATGTCAATCTCATAAGGCGTGCAGCAGAAAACAATATCGTACTTTGGAACAGAAAGCCTTGTTAGGATTTCAACAGCCTTGTTGGAGCCAAGAAGATAAGTAAAAGTCCTCAGGGCCTTCTTCTGCGGAACAAAGAAAGGCGCAAACTGGGAAGGCGGGTAAGGCCTCAGGTGAACCTGCACAAGCGCACCACGCTGCTTCCTGATGTAGCTGAAAAGGGAAAGCATGTTCCCAAAGCGCCTGACAGGGTAGCCCTTGACCATTTCAAACTCAGGAGCGAGGTTGCCTGACTCTGTTTTGTACTCAGGAGTAGGGGCTGTGTTGCGAAGCGTAACAAATTCAACCTCAAAGCCCTTCTCCCGCATTATATCAGCAGGCATCAGGAAATAATCCTCCTTGGGATGCAGCTCATAAGGAGTCGGGTAAAAAGGAACAAGCTGGATAAACTTTCTTAGTATTTTCGGCATGAAAACATGCATCTTGCCGAACGTTTATAAATTTTTTCAACACAAACAGCACAGCACAATAGAAACGTTTATAGACAACTTTGATTATCCCCGTTATATGGCAAAGTTGTCTAAGAGAATGTCAGTGATAACTGACATCCCTCAGCGATACGCTGAGAGAACTTTGAACAAAAATCATAAAATAGGTGATTATTCAAAGTTCTCTATAATAAAAAACAGGAAACACACGGCCATGGTTTTGAACGCTCCTGAAGTTTCCATAGTTGTCCTGAACTTCAACGGAAAAGAGTACTTGCGGAAGTTCCTGGAATCTGTAAGGAGACAGAGCTACAAAAACTTCGAGGTCATTGTCCACGACACAAAATCTGCTGACGGCTCGCTCGAAATGCTCAGGGACCTTTACCCCGAAGTAAGAGTCATACACACAGAGGAAAACCACGGCGTTTCGAAAAGCTATAACGTAGGGACAGAACACGCCAAAGGCAGGTATGTTGCAACATTACCAAACGACTTTATTCTTGACAAAGACTGGATAAAAGAGATGCTGGCTGCCCTTAAAAAAGACAAAAAGGCGGCCTCAGCAGGCTGTTACATAGAGAATAAGGAAGACGGGTACTATAAGGGTGAGAAATGCTATGGCTTCTACACAGACCTGCTTGGCAATCCTCTCACAATCCACCAGCCAGCAACAACATACATTTTCGGTTCCGCAGGGGTAATGTTTAGGAAAGACCTAATCGAAAAACCGTATGATGATGAATACTTCTTTTCAGGAGATGAAGTCTACCTGGGCTGGAAAGTGCTTCTGGCAGGCTACAAAACAATTGAAGTCAACACGGCGAAGGCTTTTCACGAAGGCAGGGCCAGCCGAAGGGCTTCGGATTTCGTTGAGTTCCACGGAGAAAAAGACAAATACATGAACCTTTTAATATTTTACTCGGCTCCAATGCTGTTAAGGCTTCTGCCCCTTATTTTAGCTAACATTACTGTAACGATGCTTACTTCACTGTTCCGAATGAGGCTGCATGTGAGACTCAAAGCCTACTTGTGGCTTATAACCCACACAGCCCTCATAGCAAGCAAAAGGAGGAAGATTCAGAAGCTTAGAAAAGTTGATGATGTGGAAATATTCAAGTACGTAAGCGCAAGAACTCCGTATGAACTGGGGGCATTTACGCCAATAGTAAATAAGCTGCTGCTGCTGTACTGCCTCATATTAAGTATACCGGTAATGGAACTGCAGAAAAGAAGCTGACATTTTAAATGTTTCATTTAAGGCAGAAAATGCCTGCTCTACTTGCCTGACTCGACTACTGCCTCCATCACAGGCTCTACTATTGCCTCTGGTTTTTCTTCGGGTAGTTTGGCAAACCCATTAGGCGCTCCATGCCCTTTGCCCGCCAGAACCTTCTTAAAAGCCATCTTTATCAGGTCATTGCCCCCGAGGAAGTTAGCCCTAAAGTCAGTCCAGCTTCTAACCTTACTAAGCTTTCTGAGAAGAAACTTAGGCCTCAGATAGTACTCCAAAATAGCCCTGCCATTCCAGTACAGCAGCTGCTTGGAAGTAAGCTTCGTTGTCTTTATCAGAGCCTCGGTTCCATGAATAATATGGCCGTCAAAGTTTTCAGGCTGCTCGAAAAGTTTGTTTGCAACGACCTCATCGTAGACAGGAGTGCCCGGGTATGGGTTCAACAGGTTAAAGAACGTCAAATCAGCGTTAACCTCTTTGGCGAACTTAATTGTAGCTTTAAGCTCCTCCTCGCCCTCCCAAGGGAAGCCCATAATGTAAGTTGCCTTGACCATGATGCCGTGCTTCTGCGCCATCCTGACCGCTTTTAGCACCATATCGCACGTGATAGGCTTGTTTATCTTCTTGAAGCCCTCTTCGTAGCCGGTTTCCACGCCGAAAAGAATGCTCTTGCAACCGGAACTCGCCATGGCACTGAGCAGCTCATCATCCATGTGATTGACTCTTGCCAAGCATTCCCACACCAGGTCCATCTTGGACTCCCTGATCTTATTGCATATGTCTATGACGCGCTTATGATTAACAGCGAACTCATCATCCTGGAAATATATGTGCCTGATGCCATAATTATCATAGAGCAGCTTAATCTCCTCGAATACCTTCTCAGCCGACCTCTGGCGCCAGTACTTGGCCTGCAGCGAGCTTTGGCAAAAGTTGCACTTGAACGGGCAGCCCCTGGAACTTATCATTGTTGTGAATTTTCTGCCGAGGTTCAGCCAGCCATAAGAATGATACCTGTCCATGGGAAAAAGGTGATATGCTGGCATGGGCAAGGCATCCAAGTTTTTCACTACGCCACGCTCTGCTGTCCTAACCTTATTCTTGCCATCCATGTACACTATCCCTTTTATCTCGCTTAAAGGCATGTCACTCTTCCTGTAAATGTAGTTCAGCAGGTCAACTATGGTTTCCTCTGCTTCATTAATCACCACGTAATCAACAACACCCTTTTCCTCAAAAGCAGAGTCTGGGTTGACAGTAACGTGAGGACCGCCAATAATTGTAATGACAGACGGGTTGAACTCCTTGGCTTTCTTTAAGACAGACATAGCTATCCTGAAATTTGCTGTAGAACTGCCCAAGAGAACCATCTTGGGATTATGCTTCTCAAGCTCCTTAGCCGCATCCTCTTCTGTAAGCTCCAGCCCGAAGCAATCAAGAATCTTCACATCATAGCCAAGGTCTTCTATTACGGCAGCTATTATCCCAAGGCCAAGATTAGGGCATTTTGGGCCCACAGAATCCAGCTTCCCATAGCTAAACGGCGGCACTACGCACAATATCTCTGTCACTGGACACCCCTCCAGCTCATTAATCCTTTTTTAATACGGTTAATGTGGCTTCACCATAGTGAATAATAATACTACTACACCGCTAGTTAATAAAATTATCGTTCTTACAGGCGTTCTTGCGGCAGCGGCAGCAGCTACCGGCATAACCCCCAAACCACACACACCACCACCACCCCACGAAGAAAATTTTTTAAACCGACGCAGGGCACCTAGGAAAGCAAATGAAGAGACCAAGCCCCGAATTGAAGCTTATGCTTGTTTTACTGGTGCCTGTTGCAGCCATCCTACTCGTCCATTATTTCATGACAGGGTTTGTTGTTTACAACGACGGAAGGGGCTATTACACCTGGCTAAGATCGGCAGTTATTGACAGGGATGTTAATTTTACGAACGAGTGGACTTACTACAACACCACCCACAGCAAGTTTGCATCAGGCCAAAGGGCAGAGAGCGTTTCCAGCCTGAAAACGCCGAAAGGCTACATGGTAAACATCTATCTTATTGGAAATGCCATAATGTGGGCACCTTTCTATCTGACAGCCCATGCCGCTTCCCTGCTTTTAAACGCTGCAGGGTTTGCCGTCAGGACTGATGGCTACGGCTTCCTATACGAGATGAGCGTAGGCATTGCAAGCCTAATTTACGGATTTTTAGGGGCATGGATGATTTACAAGTTCTGCAAAAAGTGGTTTGAAAGCAAAACGGCGGTGCTTGCCACAATTGCGGTCTGGTACGGAACTGCCTTCTTTTGGTACCACGCTGCTGAGCCAAGCATGTCCCACATGAACTCAATATTTTTAACGGCGCTGTTCACTCACCTTTGGTATAACACCCTTGGGAAAAGGACAAAGGTGCAGTGGCTGGCGCTTGGGCTTCTGCTGGGGCTTATTTACCTTGTAAGGCAGCAGGAAGTCCTGTTAGGACTACTGCCGGCTTTTGAACTGATTAAAAGGCTGGCGAAAAAGGTTAATTTTGACACGATAAGAAAAACAGCTATTGCCTCTGCCCTGTTAGGCATTGGCATCTTCATAATAACCCTGCCCCAGATGCTGATATGGAAAAGGATGTACGGAAGTTACCTGGTGTATTCCTATGGTGACCCGGAGACACTAAAGTATTGGTACTGGACAATGCCGCAGATACTGCCTTTGTTCTTCTCACAGGCAGCCGGAATGTGGAGAGTGCCCATAATGCTGCTTTCCATCATTGGGCTGTTCCTCTTTGCAAAAAGGGTAAAAGGCGTTGCCTGGTACTTCGCGGCAGTTGTGCTTGCACAGGTGTTAATAGTTTCTGCGTGGACAGGATGGCCAATTGGCTACGGGGTGAGGTACCTCCTGGGAATGAGCATATTCTTTGCTTTGGGAGCAGCTCAGCTCATTAGAATGCTAAGAAGCAGGCTAAGCATGAAGGCAATTTGTGCAATAGTTTTCTTATTAATCCTGGCAAACTTCATAAATATGCTGATTGTCATGCTTACTGAGATAACCTCAAGAATTCCACTGAGCGAGGTTCTAAGACTGCTCACCAAAACAGTGCTATGAAACCCGACCAGCCTTTGGCTTTGCCGACATTGTCTTTACACACAATATTTGAAAGGCACGTTCAGGGTGCTTTCTCAAGAACAATTGCGTTAAGTCTGAAACAACCAGCCAAAAATACTTGGGCTTGAGCCTGATAGAGGTGAACTCTTCCCCAAATTTCCCCTCACACCCACCCCACCTAAGAGGCTTAAAGCCGTTTACGCCCGTAACTTTGTAACCTCGCTTCCTCATTTCATTGACCGCCCATCCTGACTTGTGAAGTTGCCAAGGATTGCCCTCATATGCGGCCTGGGGCATAAAACCATTTGGTGTAAAGATAATCACCTTCCTCCTGGCAATTTTTTCCATCATATCCAACAGCTTATAGCCATCCTCTTTTGCAAGGTGCTCTATCACGTCAGAAGCGAGCACGCAATCAAAGGAACCCGGCTTAAACGCCTTCCCTATTTCTAATACGTCCATCACATAATACTTGTTATGCGTTTTTTCCCCTTTCGCCTTTTCAACGCTTGGCTTAAAGGCGTCCACCCCAACGCTATAAAGCCGATGCTGGAACAATTTGACGGGTGAATTTGAGCCGCACCCGACGTCAAGCAAGGTTTTGCAATCCCCAACGGCCTTTTCAAGCTCAACCGGGTAGTCAGGGAAAATCTTCCTGTAAAAGCCATAGTACAGCTTTCTCAACAGTCTCATAGGCAGTACGCTGCCTATGCGCATCAGCTGCTGCCAATGCTGTTTAATCAAACCCAATCAAACTCACCTTTCCTTTTTCCTGCACACCATGATTATGTGGCTTCCTATGTTGGGAGAGTAATCGCCCAGCTTTATGGCAAGCGACCTAAGGAGAGGGATGTTGTACTGGACAGGGAACATCAAGTTGGAACTCAGCTTTTTAATTACTGAGAAATTATGTTCCCGTAATTGCTGCTCAAGAGCCGGGAACGTGTAGTTCCTGATGTGGCCTGCATTGTCCTTTCCAAGCCGAACCTCGCTGCCTACAGGAAGCTTCCCAAACAAGAGCATGACCCTATTAGAGAGCGAAGCAAGGTTAGGGGTGGTTACGATAAAAATGCCATTTGGCTTCAACACCCTCCAGACTTCCCCGATAAAAAAATCGGTGTCATAAAGGTGTTCTATAATGTCGCCAGCGTAAGCAGCATCGAAAAGATTGTCATGAAACGGGAATGCCTCCTCTGCGCTGCCAACAAATGCCCTAATCCCCTTCTTCCTTGCCTTCGCAACCTCAATCCTGCTTATTTCAAGACCAGCAACGTCGTAGCCAAGCGACTTCAGGCGCAGCGCAAAGGTTCCGTCCTGGCAGCCAACATCAAGCAGCTTAAGCGGCTTTTCAGCATCGGCAGCAGCCGATGCGTATTGGCTATCAGCCAATATCCCGTGGTTAAGCTTCCTGAAGATACTGTAAGCCTTTTCGCGGTAAATGTACACGGGCCGGCGCACAGGCTTAAGATTATAATCGCCCTCGTAATAATCCTTTACGCTGCGCCCCTTATGCTTTTTTATCGGTTTCATAAGCATTGACGTCAAATTACTTCATTTAAAAATTTTCTTTTAGTTCTATTTACGCTTATACACCTTAGTTCCGGTAACCTTATTCTCGTATACAGGAACAAAATCCCGCTCTATCTGCTGAAGATAGCTCGGCTGGACTATGCTCTCAGGTTCAAGCCTGAAGTCCTGATTGACCCACGCATAACCAGCCCTGTCAAGATCGTAGTTTGAGAAGCGGTGCGCGTTGTAGCTCATGCACTGCCCGTTGTAGCCAATCAGAGCATCCTTAGGCGTATTTTCCCTTATCCAGCCAAAATCAGAGCTATAGGCTGACCATGCGCTTGCTGCCACAACTGTTTTTGCTGTTTCAACAGCGGAAAATGCAAAAACGCAGCCAATGACAATTACTACGATGACGGCAAAGGATTTTACCCCAAATAATTTGTTGCTACTGAACTTTTTCAGGATTGAATCAAGGCCAAGAGCCCAAAGGAGCGCCACCGCAGGGGTTGCCGGCAGGAAATAGCGGGCAGAAACAAGCCCTGTAGTTGTGATAAAGGCGGCTTCTACAAGCAGGAAAGACAGGATCCAGCCGTAAAGGAAAAACGTGTGCTGCTTCCACTGCCTGACAAAAACACCAATGAAAGCCGGCAGGATGAAAAGCAGGGTCAGGGCAATCCAGACCGCAACAGCAACTCCCGGAAATGGCAGGTTAACAAATGACAACGCACCAAGGCTGCCGACCGGGGCTCCGAAAAGCTCAAAGTGGAACCTTGCAAGCCTGTCAAACGAAAACAAATGCCCAAAAGAAAACTGGGCATGCGCATTTGCAAGCTCAGGCAGAGGTAAGCCGCCAAAAAACTTTGACATAAAAGGCCATACAGGATTGCCAAAAAGGATGTAGTTGCGGACAAACCATGGAAGCCCGATAAGGGCAATGATTACTCCCGAAACCATCGACTTCGAAAAGAAAGCCTTTAAGTTGCCCTTGCAGTAAACCAGCAAAATAAGAAAGAAAAATGGCAACAGCACTAGCATAGTTTGCTTGGCCTCCAGGCTCAATCCGATAAACAGCGCTGATAGGAAAATCCTTCTGCAGAAAAGCAGGTATACCGCAACAACAGCCAAAAGGGTGGCTAACGAGTCAACAAAAGACACCGCACTGGAGTTTATATGCAAAGGCAGGAAAGCTACGAACAGGGTTGCAAAGAAAGCTACCCTGGAGTTGTACAGCTTTTTGCCAAGAAGAAAAACAAAAGGCAATGCCAAACTTCCAAAAAACGGAGAGACCATCTTGAAAGCAAATTCCGCAGAGGCCGGGCTGAACAAGCTGAAAAACTTGTAAACAGCTGCTGCAATAAGGTGAAATAGGGGAGCTGCAGAAAAAAACTGCCTGTCAACAATGCCAAAAGGCTCTGCAAATGGGATCCTGCCGTTTTCTGCCATGAAGCGCGCAACAGAAAGGTGCCAGCATGCGTCACCAGCAGGATGGCTTACGGCTGCGAGTGCAAAACGCACAACAGCGCCAATTACTATGATGATCAATGCCAACTTGGCATAGTCGCCTTTAAGCTTGCTTAAAAATTGCATCCCCATAACCGCAAAATGACATTTTGAAGAATATATAAAAGTTATCCAAGAAACGAGCCGGGGTTTACTTTATACGTGCAAAAGAAAACATTTATAAAAATACGTTTTAGGCATTCTGGCAGCACAAAATGAAAACAGCAATAGAAGCAGACTACTTTTATAGAGACAGGTATAAACCAAGGGAAAGGGTAAACTTGTTTGTTGAAAAGATTTTCCTGGCGTGGATTTCAGCAAATGCAAAAGGCAAAAAGGTCCTTGATTCGGGCTGTGGCAATGGCATACGCACTGCCCAGCTAACCAAAGATTTTGATGTTACTGGGATTGATATTTCTGAAAACAACCTTAAGCAGGCACGAATGCTGGGGCTTAAAGCTATAAGGCACGATTTTACCAAAAAGCTGCCATTCAGGGACGCAGAATTTGATACGGCAGTAAGCTGCCAAGTGATTGAACACGTTTACGATACGGATTTTTACCTGTCAGAAATTCACAGGGTATTGAAAAAAGGCGGCACACTGCTGATAACAACCCCGAATGCCGTCAGTCTAACAGACCGCTTAAGAGTAATGTTCGGGAAGCTTCCCGTAACCTGCGAAGTAAGCCTGCATTACAAGATTGGCTCAAAAGAAAAACCAAACGGCCATATCAGGCCTTATACTTTTCCTGAACTGAGGCATCAGTTACAGCGGATAGGCTTTAAGGTTGTTGAAGAGCGAACGACAAACTTTCCTTTTCCAGTCTACTGGGCAATGCCTGCCGCATTGAAGAAGCTCGCCACTAGGCTGGGCGCATTAAAGCCTTCGTTTGGTGGTCAAATAATGGTTAAAGCTGTAAAAATAGTGCTTAGTCAACAGTACGGGCAGGAGCGGCAGCTTCTTCTCGCAGCCGATCGTGATAAACGTATAAGACAATAGACAACTTTGAACAAAAATTATAAATGGGCAGTTATTCAAAGTTCTCAATAAATAAAATAAATAGATGTTGCTAAAAGCACATACTTGCATGTCAAACGCCGAGACCATAGCAAAAAACGCAGGATTCCTGTTCATTGGAGAAATAGTTACAAGAGTGCTCGCATTCGGCCTAGTTGTTGCAATAGCACACTACCTTGGCGAGATTGGGCTGGGGGCTTACTCTTTTGCGTTCGCCTTCACAGACCTTTTGCTCCAGTTTGTTGACCTCGGCATACCATCTTACATCATGAGGGAGATAGCAAGAGACAAAACGGCAACCCCCTCTTACATAAGCAACGCGCTTGGACTACGAACTTCTATGCTGCCATTCATACTCCTGATAGGAGTAGCAGCCGCTTACCTAATCCAAGCAAAGTCAGCTGAAACAAGAATTATCCTACTGCTAGCAACAACTGGCATGGGGCTTAACTTCTTAACTGACCCTTTAAGGACTGTTTACCTTGCTTACGAGCAAAATTCTTACTACGCAGCACTCACCATTTTTGAACGGCTAATCTTCACAGCAGGAGGGTTTGCACTACTCATAACTGGACAAGGACTAGTGCCAATCCTGGGCTTGTTTGTCGCGTCACAGCTGATTTCCTTTTTAACAAACGCGTACATCGTAAGAAAAAGGTTCGCGAATTTCACGATCAGCTTTAACAAGGCACTCGTTATAGATACCATTAAACGTGCATTCCCGTTCTGGCTTACCAATCTTTTGAGGACAGTATACCTTAGAGCTGACACGCTAATGCTTTCGGCGATGAAGGGCTTTGCAACTGCCGGATGGTACAATGCAGCTTATAGGCCAGTAGAGGCACTAACGGCGATACCACTAGTCATTGTAGCATCAACCTTTCCGGCGATGAGCAGAATGCATGTGCAATCAAGAGAAACATTAAAAATCCTGTACGAAAAAACATTCTACTATTTACTAATAGCCGCCTTTCCTTTAGCTGCTGGCCTAACCCTCGCGGCTGACAGAATAATACTTTTCTTCTACGGCCAAACATTCTCTGCATCCATAATTGTGCTGAAAATGCTCGCGTGGGCAGAAGCACTCCTTTTCCTGCACTTAATCATGGGATTTCTCCTAAACGCAATTAACAAGCAGCACCTGTTCACAATAACAACTGCAACATACGCTGCAACGAATGTGGCGCTTAACCTCTTCATGATTCCGAAATATGGCCATATAGGAGCGGCAACGGCTGCAATAATAACACAGGTAATTGCTGTCCTTATGCTTTACTATTTCTGCGCAAGAAATGGCTACGGGCTTAACCTGCTTAAACTCGCTTATAAGCCGATTATCGCTGTCTCTGCAATGAGCGCAGTGCTTATCGCGTCTAAAAACGTAAATCTGCTTGTTGCGGCACCAACGGCAGCAATAGTTTACGTTGCGATACTTGCACTGGTAAAGGGCATAGGAAAAGAGGAGTTAGGTCTAATAAGGAAAGTGCTTAGACTGGCCTGAAAATTATTGCCGACTGACCCTGATTGGCAACAGTGAAAAGGCCAGAAGAGGCAACAGCATCAATCATGGCTAATGTGCTGTTAAAGCTGTAAGTCTTTGTATCAATCCCGCCTATGATAAAATAATCGTAATTATTGTCCCTCATGAAGCTGTGCAGCTCCACAGGGGTGATGTTGTAGAAACGCTTCTTCATATCGTACTCAGGCTTGCACCAGCCGCAAGAGTACTTGTCAAACCCTATAACCTGGTCAGGGCTGGAAAAGGTAAACACCCTTGTGTTAGTCGGAAGGCTCATAAGCCAGGAGAATGTGATAACCTCAGACTGTGTAACGCAGCCAGACTCCTGGTCAAGAACAAGCTCTCCAGACCAGAAAGCCCCAGCAGGCCAGCAAGCGGTGTTGACATCGTACTTCTGCTTGGCAGACGTGAACAAAACACCAGCTACCACAATAGCAATTAAAATTACCTTCGCAGTTGTTGCTGTTGCCTTATCAAGCCTGAACAGGTTTATTGCGTTTAGTAAGGAAAAAAATCCTTCTGCAGCAATAAGAGCAACAGGGATTGCAAGAATCATCCAGAAGCGGAAAGCAAAAAGCCCAACAGGCAGGTTGAATGTTTTGTTGTTAACTCCCAAAAAGGCAAAAAGAAGCCAGCCCAGAAGGATTGCTATGAAAATAGGCCTGCTATCTGTGCCAGAGACACCTTCGACGCTGTTGCTGCCGCTACTACTGCCGCTACGATGACTGGCGACAACAACAGAAACTAATGACAAAAGAAACGCTGCAGCCAAGGAAACAAGCACCAGGGACAATGCAAAAACTCCAGCATAGGAGGGAGGGTTAGCCCAGTTCTGCGATATAGCATACGGCCTAGCGACCTGGTCCTCCTCATAGAACTCCTTTTGAAACTCAAGCGTATTTGAAGCAATGATTGCAGCTAAAAATATGCACAAGACAACTGCCAATAAGGCAACTACTTTGGGCCTAGGCAAATGCTTCACAGATTCAGCAGCGAAGGAAAGGAAGCCAGCAAGTGCTAAGATAGAAACAACCAAGCCAAGCCCTACCGGGTTGTTAATCATGTTCTGGCTGTGCACTACGACAAAGTCCCTAAGTGTGTAAGCCCTCGTAGCAGTCCCACTATTAGGATTAAGTGCCTTGGTAATCAGGGCAAAAAACTTTGACAAAATGTTTGAAGTGCCTTGCAGCGTAGCAGTTGCCGCTTCGGCCCCTCCTTTAAACCCGCCTTTGGCGGCATTTGCGAAAGCCTTCCACTTCAGTGCCCACCAGAAGAGCGAGAGAATAATGCCAAGAACAACAGCCTTGGCGTAATCGATGTTCAGCTTCAGCCATGACTTCCTGTCGGCAACAAACGATGAGAGAGCTTTAATTCCAAGGTAGATTGCAATAAAGCCAGAAAGCTTGACAGCGTGCGTTGGGTGGACAAGAAGTATTGAAGCAAGGCAAATTCCTGCAACAACCCACCATCTTTTGTCATTCCTAATCATCTCAAAAGCGTACATCGTCTGGAAGAAAACAGCCATTGCAAGGGCAGGAGCCCAAATAAAGTGGCTCAGGTAAGCCGGGACAGAAGCCAGGACAAATGTAGAGAACAAAGCCTTCGCCCTGCTATTCAAGAATTGTTTCGCAAAAAAGTAAAAGAAAACAAGGCTCAGCGCTATAAAGAAGGCGTTAAAGAACTTAATGGTCCAGCTCATCGAGGGAGAGGTCTGGTGGAGTATGCCAAAGGTCATGTCATAGCCAGGAGGGTAAGGGTCCATGTAATGGAAAGGGTAATACGACAGGGGAAAAGCTGTTTTCTCAATTGAAACGTATTTTACCGCAGAGGCATGCCCCCACGGGTCATCGTCTTCAAGGAAAGGATACTTGAAAGCACCTGAAACATACATGAACAGGGAAGCAAAGAAAATAATCAGGACACAAACATTAATGAGGTTAGACAGCGTAACCTTTGCTGGAACACTGGGAAGATGCGAAAGCTGCCTGTACCCCTCTTTGAAAATGAGAAAATACAAAGGAACAGCAACCGACAACAGCAGAAAAACCCGATAGTCCAAAGAAACACGCAACGTGTTAAGAACAATGCCTAACACGATAAAGGCTGAAAGGCCGAAGCCGACACGCATAATGTTGCGCTCCAAGAAATTCTCGCTCTCCCTGACAAGCCTTGTAAGGGAAAAGCCGAGGCCCCAGGTGTACACGAAAAACAGGGCTATTGTGAACAGCGAAGCAGGCATCGGCTGCCGAGCAGGCAGAACGGTATATAAAGTTATTCGGTGGAACGCATTGGTAAAAGAAGGGAGGGTAAATGAAGGCGGGTAACGGCTGGCAAATATGGGCTGTAAAAAGTTTTAAATACCACCTTCTTAAACAGAACGTCAAATCTTTAAAGGGACTGGTAAATGACAAATCCTGCGCGGTTTGACTTGGCCATAGTTGGCGGATTAGGGCATGTTGGATTACCTCTTGGCATAACCTTCGCAAACAAAGGGCTGAAGGTCTGCCTCCACGACCTTGACGAAAAAAATGCAGAACTGGTCAGGAGAGGAGCGATGCCATTCCTTGAATACGATGCAGAGCCTGTCCTAAAAAAAGTCATTGCAAACGGCAACCTAGCCGTTTCAACAGAACCTAGCTGCTTGTCAGAGGCGAAAACAATAATTATCGCGATAGGCACGCCTGTTGACGAATACTTGAACCCGAAAACGAGGCAGTTCCTCGAAATAATTCTTGGGCTGAAAAAATACTTCAACAAAAACCAAACAATAATAATACGAAGCACAGTCTACCCCCACACTTGCAAGCAGCTGCTCAAGCAGCTAAACCAGAATGGAAAGGAGCAATGGCACATCGCATACTGCCCAGAAAGGATAATGCAGGGCCATGCGATGAGAGAACTTTTGGAGCTGCCACAGCTCGTAGCAGGGCTGAGCGAGAAAGCAATAAAAGACTCAACAGAACTCTTCAGCATCATCTCACCAAAGATAATACCGGTCTCCATTGGAGAGGCAGAGCTGGCAAAACTTTTCGCCAATGCGTGGAGATACATCCAATTTGCAATAACAAACCAGTTCTACATGATAGCGCACAACTTCGGAGCTGACTACAACAAGGTCAGGAAGGCAATGATAGACGGCTACAAAAGGGCAGAAACGCTGCCAACAGCAGGATTTGCCGCTGGGCCGTGCTTGTTGAAAGACACAATGCAGCTTGCTGCCTACAGTGGCAACAGCTTTCTTCTTGGCCATACTGCAATGATGGTTAATGAAGGGCTGCCACACTTCATAGTTGAAGACCTGAAAAAAAGGTGGGACCTGAGCAATACGAAGGTTGGCATCTTGGGAATGGCATTCAAGGCAGACATTGATGATGTAAGGGACTCGCTGTCATTCAAGCTTGGAAAAATTCTGAGATTTGATGGGGCAAAAGTCTACTACTCTGATGAATATGCAAAGAATCCAGACTTTGTAACTAAAGAAGAGCTGATAAGAGAAAGCCAAGTGATAATCGTGGCGGTTCCACACTCGCAATATAAAGGGCTCGTAATACAAAAAGGGAAAGAAGTCTTGGATCTTTGGGGCGTTATCAAGCAGGAACAGTAAATTTAAATAATGATAGCTGGCACTCGCTGATAAAATGGGTGGCAACAGTGTCGTGCGGATCTTGCTGACAGGAGGCTCAGGTACGCTTGGAAGGCACATCCTCAAGTCAGGACTCTTCAAAAACGTCACTGCACCAAGCCACCATCAAATGGACGTTACAAAGCAAGAATCTGTCGAAATGTTCTTCGCAGAAAACGATTTTGACGCGGTAATACACTGTGCAGCCCTTGCCAGGGTTAGCGAGTGCGAGCAGCAGCCCGAAAAGGCAATAGCAGCTAACGCAACAGGAACTTGCAATCTAGCCGCTGCCGTAATTAAAAAAGAAAGGAAACGGAATAAGAGCATAAGATTTGTCCACATATCAACAGACGCCGTTTATGAGTGCACGAAAGGCAACTACAACGAAGGAGACGCTACAATTCCATACAACAAATACGGGTGGACGAAGCTCTGCGCAGAAGCGGCGGTAAACCTGCTTACAAACTTCTGCATCATAAGGACAAGGTTCTTTGACCCAGAAAACATAAAATACGACTCATACGCTACAGACACGCACTCTTCCCAGATACAAGCCAGCGAGCTTGTAAAAGCAATCGCTACATTGCTAGAAAACGGGTTTGTTGGAGTAATAAATGTTGGCGGTGAAAAAGTGTCGGATTATGACGCTTACAAAAGGTTAAAGCCCTCGATAAAACCGTGCAAACTCAAAGACATACAAGCAAAGGTAAGCTTCAAGCTGCCAGAAGACGCCACACTTGACACAACGTTGTGGAAGAAGATTGAAAAGCGACACAGGGAGAAAGCATGAAAAGGAAGAAATACCTTGTGACCGGAGGAACAGGATTCATATGACCTTTTTAGAAAAAAGGTCAATCAAAAAAATGAAGAAAAAAATGAAGAAGTACCTCATAACTGGCGGAAGTGGATTTATCGGGAGTGCCATAGTCAAAAAGCTTGTCTGGAATGGGCACAACGTAAGAGTGCTTGATAATAACCTAAGGGGCGCCTCTGAAAGGCTAAAGGAAGTGGCCGGAAAAATAGAGCTTGTGCAGGCAGACATACGCGATGCCGCAGCTGTCCAGAAAGCATGCAAGGGCGTTGACTCGGTAATACACCTTGCCTACCTTCAGGGAACACAGTTCTTCTACACAAAGCCAGAGCTTGTGCTCGACATAGGAGTAAAGGGCATGATAAATGTTATTGGCGGCTGCATCAAGGAAAACGTAAAGGAGATTGCAGTGGCATCAAGCTCGGAAGTCTACAACATGCCGCCAAAAATCCCAACAGATGAAACCGCTCCTCTTATGATTCCAGACCCGCTCAACCCCAGATACTCATACTCTGCCGGGAAAATAATAAGCGAGATTATGACGATAAACTACGGCAGAAAAAACTTTGACCGCGCATTGGTCTTCAGGCCGCACAACGTCTACGGCCCGGACATGGGATGGGAGCACGTAATACCGCAACTGGTTTTGAAAATAAGGAAAATCGCGGCTGCAACTGCGGAAAATAAAATAAAAGTGCCTATCCAAGGCACAGGAAAAGAAACAAGGGCATTCATATTCATTGAGGATTTCGTAGACGGCCTGATGCTCGTGCTGGAAAAAGGCGAGCACCTCGGAATCTACCATATTGGAACAATGGAGGAAATGCCTATAGCAGCTGTTGCGAAAGAGATAGGGAACTACTTCGGAAGGCAGGTTGAAATCGTGCCAGGAGAGGCTGCAAAAGGCTCGCCAGCAAGAAGGTGCCCGGACACAACAAAGCTCAAAAAGCTCGGGTTCAAGCCAAAAACGCCATTCAGGGAAGGGCTAAGGATAACTGCAAAATGGTACGGCCAAAACTCTGAAAAACAGCCAAAGATTTCCCAGAACAGAGGGAAGCTCTATGAGAAATAGCCCGGACAAGCTCGCATTCAACACAGGCACAAGCGTTGTTGTGGAACAATGCCAGGTATGCGACTATGCTGGGCTCGAGCCAATACTCTTCCTCGGATATTTGCCGCCGGTAAACACAATGCACCCCATGGGAGCCAGACCGAGGGAGCAGCCAAGCTACCCGGCACAGATGCTATACTGCCCAAAATGCGGCATGGCACAACTAGGGCTAATCGTTGACCCAAAAATACTCTTCCCCCCGGAATACCCGTACACGAGCAGCACAACAAAAATCCTGCGGGATAACTTTTCGGAGCTGTATCAGGAGTGCAAAACAGTTGTAAAGTTAGGCGCGAACGATTTGATAGTTGACATTGGCTCAAACGACGGCAACCTTTTGAGCAACTTCAAGGACAACCACCGCGTCCTGGGAATAACTCCGGAGGAGATAGGAAAAATAGCCATTGAACGCGGAATACCGACAATAATAAGCTACTTCAGCCATGACCTTGCAAGAAAAATCGC
The DNA here is from genome assembly GCA_016188155.1 of Candidatus Woesearchaeota archaeon. Lineage (GTDB taxonomy): Archaea > Nanobdellota > Nanobdellia > Woesearchaeales > UBA10216 > UBA10216. The sequence continues at coordinate 59,387 of JACPIH010000002.1, forward strand.
TGCAGAAAAGGGCAAGGCAAAAATAGTAACCGCTACCAACGTATTTGCTCACATAGAAAACATACACGGCATCCTTGACGGGATACTTGAATTGCTTGCGGATGACGGTGTTTTCATATCAGAATCGCACTACCTGCTCTCGCTGATACAAACACTGCAGTACGACACAATCTACCATGAGCACTTAAGGTATTACTCGCTGCACAGCCTCAAGTACCTGCTTGAAATGCACGGCCTGGAAGTTATCCATGCTAAAAAGATACCTACTCATGGCGGCTCAGTGAGGGTGTATGCTGCACGAAAGGGAAAATACCCTGTAAAGCAAACCGTTGCTGAACTGCTGGAAGAGGAAAAGCCTGTAGTGCTGGACAAGAAAAACTTGCTGGAATTCAAGAAAAGGGTAACAGTTTCAAAACTTGCACTGCACTCGCTGCTGCATAAAATAAAGAAAGACGGAAAAAAGGTTTACGGCATAGGAGCGCCTTCAAGGGCAAGCACCCTGGTCAACTACGTTGGAATAGACGACGGCATAATGGACTGCGTGCTGGAAATAAAAGGCTCGCACAAGGTAGGGAAGTACATGCCCGGAACCCTCATACCAGTGCTGGATGAGGCAAAGCTCTACGAAGACCAGCCGGAATACGCTATGCTGCTGTCGTGGCACATAGCAGACGAACTAATCCCAAAGATACGGCAAAAAGGCTTTAGGGGGGAATTTATTGTGCCGCTGCCGGAGCCGAGGATTGTGAAATGAAACAGGACAAATTTCTGCTAGAAATACAGAAGCCAAAGATGAAAGAGCTTTGGGACAACACCGAAGACGAAAAGTGGGAGCACACATAAACTCGGCACTACTCAAACAGCTTTTTATTCTCAGAAACAAACCCAACCAGCTTCTTCACGCCCTCTTCCGGAGAGACCTTGGGCTCCCAACCAAGGGCTGATTTTGCTGCGGAGATGTCGGCAACGAACACTTTCTGGTCGCTGGGGCGCCAATCGCTGAAGCTGAGCTTGCTGCGCTTGCCAGTAAATTTTTCCAGCAAATCGAGCAGCTGCAGCAATGACAGAGTATTTTTAGGACCGCCGCCAGTGTTAAAAACGCCGTGCTTAAGGCTGCTTTTCAGGAAGCGGTCATAAAGGTCTATAAGGTCGGAAACGTAGAGCACGTCCCTGACCTGCTTGCCATCGCCATATATCGTGAGAGGCTTGCCGAGAATAGTAGCGATGGCGAACCACGCAACCCAGCCTTGGTCCTCAACGCCAAACTGCCTGGTTCCGTAGATACAGCTCATCCTGAAAACGCCAGTCTTCAGGCCGTAAACATGCGCGTAGTCCTGGGCGTAAAGGTCACCGGCCAGCTTGGAAACGCCGTAAGGGGTATGCTCGCACATGTCAATTGAAAAAGGTTCAGGGACACCGGCCTTGAATGAGGGCTCAAACTCATAATGGTCCTGCCTTTCAACAATCCGGATTTTGTTAACATTACTGCCAAAAACCTTGTTAGTTGAGCAATGGATGATGGATGTGTTTTTGCCAGACTTCCTGGCAGCCTCCATAACGTTAAAAGTTCCGACAATATTCGCCTCAAAATCTGGCCTGGGATCAGTAATTGAGGTGGTAACGGCCGTCTGGGCGGCAGCGTGAAAAATAACGTCAGTATCTTTCGCTGCTGCAGCGATTTCCTTCTCGTTCCTGATATCCCCCTTAATGAATTTGACATTTTTGAACTGCTCAAGGTACTTTTTGTTGTAGTCAGCGTGCCTGATGGGCTTTTTCAGCAGTTCTGAACGGGAAAGGTTGTCAAAAACAACGATATCATGGCCTTCCTTAGCGTATCTTTCCGCTATGTGGCTGCCGATAAAGCCAGCCCCGCCAGTAACAAGAACTTTCATTTCAGCGTCAGGCAAGGCAGCCAAAAAACGCACTATAAAAAGTTTATTGAACATAACATATTTAAATCGGCAGAAAGCCACAAAAACAGAATGAACGTCGTAGTCAGCATACCGGCTTATAATGAAGAGGCAACCATAGCTGCTGTAATCAGGAACATAAAGGGAGTCCTGGGGAAGCACAGCAGCTATGTATATAGGGTTCTGGTTGTAGATGACGGCTCAACAGACAGGACTGCGGAAGTTGCCAAAAATGAAGGGGCAGTGGTTTACTCGCACCCAAAGAATTATGGGCTTGCTGAGGCATTCAGGACAGAGATACAGCAGTTCCTAAAGCTAAAGCCTGAAGCTGGCGTGATGGTGCACATTGACGCAGATGGGCAGTACAAGGCAGAAGAGATACCGCTGCTGCTGCAAAAGATAGAGCACGGCAACGACTTTGTTCTCGGCTCAAGGTTCAAAGGGCACATCGAAAGCATGCCCCTAATCAAAAAAATTGGGAACAAGGCATTCTCAAAGGTTATTTCTCAGATAACAAGGACAAAGGTGTCAGACGCGCAGTCAGGGTTCAGGGCGTTCACCCGTGAGGTTGCTGAGGCAATACCAATAATATCAGGCCACACATACACGCAGGAGCAGGTAATAAGGGTAATAAGGAACAAGTTCAGAATGGCAGAAGTTCCGGTTTACTTTGCCGAGAGGAAGGGAAAAAGCAGGCTCATAAGAAACCCGTTTGAGTACGCAATAAAGGCGTGGATAAACATACTGCGGATATACCGCGACTATGAGCCAATAAGGTTCTTCGGATTGGTTGGGGGAGCAACATTCGCAACTGGCTTTGCCCTTGGGCTTCGGCTGCTGTACTTTTACTTCACAACAGGCATCGTAGGCCACACCCCAAGCCTCATACTAAGCGTGCTGCTGATGAGCGTAGGGGTGCAAATAGTAACGTTCGGGTTTTTGGCGGATATGATAAAAAAATAAAACAAAGAAATGGCAATCACATATAAAGTCCAGATAAAATTGGCAAAGACGCCACAAAAGCTAGATTTGACTCCGTTTCCCGATATGATGGATGTCAACATATATGTTATGTTCGGAGTTAGTGGACTAGACGAGATTTTTATCTTTCTAAATGAGCATGATGATGAATTAAACTTTTTAAAAGATCTGGATGAATTCATAGGAAGACTGAAAAAAGAAACCGGAATCTTAGCCATTGACCTTGAAGATTTTGTAGCCCTCTGCAATTACGAACAGTTCTTTAATGATATCAAAAAAATGGAATTAAAGAACTTACCAACCAATGATGTCGGAAAAATAAAATCAGAAAACAGACATATGCTAACAAAAGACATTTTAAAATAAACATGAAAGTCGTAATCCTGTGCGGCGGAAAGGGAACAAGGTTCAGGGAATACCCTGAAGAGATACCGAAGCCCCTGGCCCCTGTAGGGGGAAAGCCAATACTATGGCACATAATGAAAACCTATGCCCACTTTGGCTACAAGGACTTTGTCCTGTGCCTGGGTTATAAGGGCGACCTTATCAAAAAATACTTCCTGGAAGAAGAATGGAGAGCGGCTGACTTCACAATGAACCTGAAAGAGAAGAAGAGGGTAACGCATACAAGCGAGGAAGAAGACTGGAACATAACATTTGCAGACACAGGGGCAGAAACAAACACAGGAGGAAGGCTGAAGAAGATAGAAAAATACATTCCTGAGGGAGAGGACTTCTTCACGACATATGGCGACGGACTTGCAGACATAAACTTAAGCCAACTCCTGCAATTCCACTATAAACAGAGAAAGATAGCAACCATAACCACGCTCAGGCCTTACTCGCAGTTCGGCATAGTGGAGACAGACGACGGCCTTGTGACCAGCTTCAAGGAAAAGCCGAAGCTTGACTACTGGATAAACGGCGGGTTTTTTGTTTTCAAAAAAGAGATTTTCAGATACATTGATGAAAATGACGTGCTTGAGCAGAAACCTTTTGAAATGCTAGCTGCAAAAAAAGAAATAGCAGCCTACAAGTTTGAAGGGTTCTGGCAGTGCATGGACACGTTCAAGGACTACCAAAGCTTTAACGAGCTGTGGGAGAAAGGGGCGCCGTGGAAG
>JACPIH010000002.1:63409-142958 GCA_016188155.1 Candidatus Woesearchaeota archaeon
TGTGGAAATAAAAACGTGATGGAAATGACTTTTGACTGGAAAGACAAGAACGTGTTCGTAACAGGCGGGAATGGCTTTGTGGGAAGCTGGTTGGTCAACGAGCTTGTGAAAAAGGAAGCGAACGTCACGTGCATAGTACGGGACCCAGTCAAGGGCTCAAACCTTGAGTTCCTGGGCATCGCTGACCAAGTGAACACGGTCAAGGGAAACATAGAGGACTACAACGCCGTTGAGAAGGCAATGAAGGAAACCGGTGCAGAGGTTTGCTTTCATCTTGCCGCGCAGGCAATTGTGGGCATAGCCAACAAATCGCCGCTGCAAACTTTCGAAACAAACATAAAAGGAACGTGGAACGTGCTCGAGGCATGCAGGCAGCTCGGCGTAAAAAGAACTGTCGTGGCATCAAGTGACAAGGCTTATGGAGAACATGAAAAGCTGCCATACAAGGAAGACTTCTGCCTTAATGGGCTCACGCCATATGAGGCATCAAAGAGCTGCGCAGACTTGCTTGCAAGGGCTTATGCAAAGACGTACGGATTGCCGGTTGCGGTGACAAGGTGCGGCAACATCTACGGTGGCGGAGACCTGAACTGGAGCAGGATAATCCCAGGCACAATAAAGGCCGTGCTGAACAATGAAAGCCCAATAATCCGCAGCGATGGCACTCCAATACGGGATTACATTTACGTGCTGGACGTTGTAGCTGCATATCTCGCAGCTGCGGAGCAGCTTGACAAGGAAGCTGGAAAGGCATTCAATTTCGGGACTGAAACACCAGTCAGCGTGCTAGAGCTTGCAAAAAAAATAATTGCTGCCTCGGGGAAAGAGATTGAGCCCGTAATACTCAACGAGGCGAAAAACGAGCTTCAGGAGCAATACCTTGACTGGGCAAAAGCCGGGAAGGTTCTCGGATGGAAGCCAAAGTACAGTCTCGACGCTGGCCTCAAGGAAACTATCGCGTGGTACACAAGCTATTTTTTGAAAGGCTGAATTATAATTATGCAACCACTTTGTAAATCTGGGTCGCTTTGTCTTCGTAAATTTTTTGTGTATGGTCTTGCAAGTAAGCTATGAGCAAGGCGTTGCTCCTGCTTCTGAAAGCATTGGACTGCTCAGAAAGAACAGGCCTACCACTCTGCACTGGCGTGGTAAGTGGTGCAAGCGCAGACTTTTGCAAGAGCACGTACGAGACGTTTAAAGCACTCAACCTCGTGGCCAAATCAGAGGGCTCATTCATTGTGAAAAAATCAACGTAACCCTGCAAAGTTGGGTCACACCATACGAAAGGATTTGGGCTCCAGTAAGCGCGGGCATCGCCGTACCAGCATACTACACCGCTAGGGTCGGTGTGCGCCAAAAATGAGGTTGCACCGTAAGTTGGCACCTTCCGAATGAGGTATTGCCCCTCTGATTCAATGCCAACGACAACTGGCAAGTCATCAGCATTCGCAACAGCCCACAGAGCAGCATTCATTGCAACAGAGACAACGATAAACACGTAAAGCGCTGCCTGCAGCCGCCTTTCCTTACGCGCTGCATACACGATGTACGCAGCAAGAACGCTCAACAGTGCCCAAAGCGTGAACATGTACCTTGTGATCTGAGCTGTGAAGAAGTACAAGGCAGCCATAATCGCGGCAACAAAAAGCAAATACGCAACACGCCTAGGAATAGGGCGCAAAAAAAACAGGAATGCAAAGCCCAGAAAAACGGGATTAATGCCTGCACTGTCACCAAAGGTTGACGGGTTCACGGTTACCTGGAATGGGAAGGATAAAAGCGATAGTGGAGAAAAGCCTATGCCGATGCCCCTGGTCATTTCATGCAAAACGATCCTGTCTAACTCAGGGTTCCAATACTTGCCTCCCAGATAGCTGTAAAGAAAAGGCTGCAATGGGTCGCCTGTATTCAGGTAACTCTTTACAAGCCAGGGAGCCAGAAAGGCAAAAACAACAAGCCAAATGACAGCGCCATGAATGACGAACCTTGCCCTTAAGGCCGGAGGCTGCTTCAGGAACATCACTATCCACACAACAAAAACAGATGCAGCGACAATAAGCGCTATGGTTTTAGCAGAGGAAGCCATGCCCAAAAAGATTCCAGCGATGGCAGCACTGCGCAGCTGCTGCTGCTCAGCCCACTCAAAAAAGAAGTAAATGCCAAGCAATGCAAAGAATGTGAGCGGGATGTCCACGTATGCCCGCACGTTAAAAACAGAAAATACAGGCATTGTCAAAAAGAGTGTTGCCGCGACAAGAGCTGCAGGCAACGAGATTCTGCGTGCCGCAAGCAAAAACACTGCCAGGGCGGCGAGAAACGATAGGTAAGTTGCAATAAGCTGGCTGACGTTGCCACCGGACAGCGCCATGCCGAAGAGGTAGAGCAAATCAACAGACATCGGCATCTCGGAGATGAACTGCATCCATGGAATTGAAACAATGCCGTGCTCAGACAAGTAAATTTTAGGGACGGTTAAGTGGTAAAACAGGGAATCAGCACTTGAAGGCGGGGCAGAAGCTACAAGGAAATTGAGGACCGCAAAAACTGCAAAACACAGGCCAAGCACGCGAATAATGGCAGGGCACTTCCTTAGCCACGAAAAATCAGGAACTGAAATGCTAATGAGCTCTCTGAGCTGCACGAGCAAAAGCCCAACGAAAATCACGTGGGCCATCATGAAAGTCTGAGGGACTAGCAACTTCAGCGAGCCAAGCATGAACATAAGCACGGAAATCGCTGCAAAGCCCAAGCCGCTGCTGACCAGAAATGCCTCAAGCCTGGAACTGGACCGGTGGAAGCGCTTTCGTATAGCGTTACCAACTGCTAACGCTTCGGCAGCCACCAAAAGCAAGAAGACAAACTCAAAAGCCATTATTTCACCCCGCATATAGACGGTAATAATGCAGCATGTAGAGCGCAAAGAGCAGCGAAGTCCACACCAAAGATCCTAGTATTAAAAGACCACGCAGCGACTTCACCAACCCCACCCAGACACGCTGCAAAGCCCAAGCCGCTTATAAATCTTTCCTCACGACGGCCGTGCATTGAAACAACACTTGACTGGCTCTTGACCAACTAAAGTTTTAAATACAGTCTCTATAGCGCAACTTAGCTATGAAGATACTGATGAATGTACTGGATGTGGAAGTATGAATTCAGAAATCATCGGGTTAGCCGCGGCTACACTTACATCGTCCGCATTTCTGCCGCAGATAATAAAAGGCTACAAGACAAAACACCTGAAAGATCTCTCATATGGCTTGACAGTGCTCATGTTCATAGGTACAGGACTGTGGCTGATTTACGGCCTTGCAAAAAAGGACATAATAATAATAGCTGCAAACGTAACATCAACGTCCTTCACCCTGACGCTGATTCTGATGAAGTACTACTACGGCAAAAACAGCATGAACGAGAAAAACCACTAAAAGGAAAAAAATGAACGTGCTCGTCCTAACAAAAAGGTTCTCTTCAGGAAAAGACACGGTACTTGAAGACTTCGGCAGAGATGTTAGGCTTGCCGAGCAGCTGCATAAGCATGGCAATAACGTAACAATCCTCGCAGCAGATTACAATGGAAAGCGAAAGATTGGACTAAGCCTCCACGGCATGGACACCAAGGTAATTCCGTTCTCGCTACCTAAACTGCCGCTTTTTCTAACAGAGGCAGCCTACATGACCGTGAAGAAAAAAGCACAGGCAATAGTGGCTATGAGCGACCCTATGCTTGGCTCAGTGGGGCTTTTTTTGTCACTCATCACAGCAAAGCCGCTCGTTTACGACGTGAGGGACCCCTACGCAACCTACGAAATTATGAAAAAGCCGGGCATCAAGCTGCTTGAGAGGATTGTGATAAAAATGGCCTCTGCAATAACTGTCGGGAGCAACATACTGGCAAATAGGATAAGGGCGAAAACAAAACCAGGCAAGGTTTTTGTTGTGGAAAACGGCGTGGACATGAAGCTCTACAAGCCGTTCGACAAAGCCAATTGCAGAAAAAGGCTGGGGCTGCCGCAGAAGGCAAAAATCATTGCCTACATGGGAAGCAGCAGCGACAGAGGCATAGACTGGCTGATAGAGGTGTTTCCAGAACTTGTTAAAAGCAACAAGGAATTGCGGCTTTTACTCGTGGGAAAATTTGACCACGTAAAGCAAGATGGCGTAATAACCCTTAAGCCGATGCCTTACGACGAGCTGCGCTACGCAATATGCGCAACTGACGCGCTAGTGATTCCTTACCAATCAACACCATTCACAGAGGTTGCATATGCGCCATACAAGCTAGTGGAATTCATGGCGTGCAACAGGCCAATAGTATGCACGGATGTTGGCGAGATGAAAAAGCTTCTCATAACAACTCCAGACCTCGTGTGCAAGCCGATGGACAAGGAAGGCTTAAAAAAGGCAGTCATCAACGCATTAAAGTATAAAAGCGTCAACTACAGGAAGACGTTGGCCGAAAAGGGCCTGACGTGGGAGAAGCTTGGAGAAAAGCTTAACAGGATACTGCAGCAGTTGCGCAGATAAGCAGCTAAGCAGCCGCAGATACGGAGCAATAACGATGAAAGGCAAAAACATCCTCATCACAGGAGGGCTTGGATTCATAGGCAGCAACCTGGCAACAAAACTAGCAGGATTAGGGGCAAATGTCACAGTTGTAGATGCGCTCATAGAAGGTTTAGGTGGTAACAAGTTTAACGTTCATGACGTGAAGGAAAAAGTAAATGCTGTTGTGGGCGATATTCGGGATAAAAAACTTGTTGCGAAGCTAGTCAGGGGAAAGGACTACATCTTTCACTTGGCTGGACAGGTTGACCACCACAGAAGCATAGAGCGCCCATTCGAGGATTTGGATATCAGGTGCAATGGAACATTGGCATTGCTTGAAGCATGCAGGAAAAATAACGACAATGCCAAAATCGTTTATACAGGAACAAGGGCGGAATACGGTGCAGTGAAAAAAATTCCAGTTGCAGAGGAAACGCCAACAAAGCCGTTGGGAATGTATGCAATAACCAGCTTGGCAGCAGAGAACATGATGCTGATGTACAACAAGCTTTACGGGTTAAGAATCTGCTGCCTCAGGATAACGAACACATATGGGCCAAGGCACCAGATGAAGCTGCCTTACGGCATAGTGAACTGGTTCGTAAGGCTTGCAATGGACAACAAACCCATAACAGTCATGGGCGATGGCAAGGTGCTACGGGATTATTTGTATGTTGAAGACTGTTGCGAAGCCCTGATAGCTGCTGCAGCGAGCGAAAGGGCAAACGGCGAAGCCTTCAACGTAGCAACAGGGAAAGGGACAAGCTTTCTTGAACTGGCAAAGGAAGTGATTAGGGCAAACGGCGGAGGCAGCAGCAGATTCGTGCCATATCCCAAAGAAACAAAACAGCTCGAGCCTGGCGACTTTGTTGCAGACATCCGTAAGGTTAAGAAGCTGCTGGAGTGGGAGCCAAAAACAGGGCTTGCAGAAGGCCTGAAGGCAACAATCAATTTTTATAGGAAAAATAAAAGCCGCTATTGGTGACCTGAAAATGAAAAGAATCCTGATAGGCAGCAGCGGAGGAGTGCCGTCAATAAATTTTGAACGCTCACTCAGAGACGCAAAAGAGCAGTACTACCTCATAGGAATGGACTCGCATGAATACAACATATTCAGGGCAGAGGTTGACGAGTCCCACCTCATTACACTGGCCGCAGACCCCCTGTACATTCCCCTCCTGCAAGAACTGATCGAACGCGCAAAGCCTGACTTCCTGCACACGCAAAACGACTACTCAGAACTAAAAAAAATCTCTGACAACCGCCACAAGCTAAACACGCTGTTATTTATCCCCAGCGATAGGACAATAAAAATCTGCATAGACAAAAACGCCTCTTACAGGGAGTGGAGCAAAGCTGGCCTGAACGTGCCCCACACAATCCTGGTCAAAACCGAGGATGACCTGCTACAAGCGATAAAGCTCCATGGAACAGTCTGGCTCAGGTACAAAGAAGGCGGATTTGGGTATGGCTCACTGCACACGGGCGACTTCGAATTTGCGAAGAAATGGATAGACTACTTCAAAGGCTGGGGCAAGTTCACAGCGGCAGAATACCTGAGCGAGCACAGCGTAACATGGATGGCGCTGTACAAGGAAGGCGAGCTGGTAGTTGCCCAAGGCAGGAAAAGGCTTTACTGGGAATTCGCAAGCAGAACAGTCTCAGGGGTAACCGGGGTAACAGGCACAGGCGTCACAGTAAGCGACCCTGTCCTGGACAAAATCGCGCAGGACGCAATCTACGCCATTGACAAGGAACCGCACGGGGTATTCAGCGTCGACCTGACATACAACTCAAAAGGCATCCCTACACCTACAGAGATAAACATAGGAAGGTTCTTCACAACGAGCTACTTCTACACCAAAGCAGGCCTGAACATGGCAGAGCTGTACGTCAAGCTCGCCTTCGGAGAGAAAATCCCACGGATAGAAAAGAAAATCAACCCCCTGCCGGAAGGGCTGGCATGGGTAAGGGGCATGGACGTTCTGCCCGTCCTAACAACAGTAAAAGCCATAGAAGCGAAAAAGGCAGACCTGACGCGAAGGATACAAAATGCGCAAAGTCTCACCGGAAAAAAATAAAGGGCTGATCCTCATCACCGGAGGAACGGGCTTTATCGGAAAGCACCTGCTCAACCAGCTAGCAGCATCAGGGCGAAGAAGTATTTGCGTTCTCACAAGGCAGCATCGGCAGCAAGAATGTTACGAGGGCTTTTCATGCGTAAAAGGCGACCTCACCAAGCCGGAAACGCTTAAAAGCCTCTCTAAACTAAACATCCACACCGCAATTCATCTCGCAGCGCTAATACCAAACCAGGAAAACCGCAACAACGCGCAAGAGCACATGCGCCAAAACCTCGAAGGAACAATAAACCTGTTCCTTGCGCTCCCGCCAACAGTAAAGCACTTCATATTCATGAGCACAGCCGACGTTTATGGAACACCAGCCAAGCTTCCGGTAAGCGAAAGCCACCCCACCAAACCAATAAGCTACTATGCCGTAAGCAAGCTGGCAAGCGAACACTTCCTCAGAGCAGCGTGCCCAAAACGAAACATAACGCTCACCATACTCAGATTAAGCCACGTATATGGGCCAGGGGAGCCCGTCATCAAAGCAATACCCACGTTCATTTCCAGCTTCCTGGGAGGAAAGGCACCAACTCTCTACAGCAGCCCGAAAGAAGCCAGGGACTACGTGTACGTAGGCGATGTTGCCACGGCGATTAGGCTTGCAGCAGAATCGGAAAAAGGCGGCATATACAACATTGCAAGCGGAAAACCGCACAGAATAGGCAAGGTAATGGCAGAAATAAGGGCACAGATTAAAAGCCCGATAAACCCGGCAATAACTGGGCAGGGCAAAAGGCAGAAACCGCTTGTGCTTTACTTCAGCATCAGTGCGGCAAAACGCAAGCTCGGATACGAGCCGAAAACCCCTTTCGCCAAAGGCATAAGCCATGAAATAGAGTGGTTCAAAAATGCGAACAAGGCACACAATCTACGCTGACCTAGACGGAACAATACTGGACACGAAGAAGCGCCACTACACTGTTTACAGCAGCATTCTACGAAAACACGGCTACAAGCCCCTAAACATCTCTGATTACTGGCGGCTTAAAACAGCAGGCAGAAATAATAAAGAAATCCTGGGCAGGTCCAAAGCGCAGCGCCTCACAAACCGGTTCACGGCAGAGTGGCTGCATAACATAGAAAAAAAGGAATACCTTGCCCTTGACTTGCTGCAGCGCAGCGCAAAAAAAAGCCTTACAGCGCTCCTCTCTTTCAGGCTGGTACTGGTAACCCTCCGCCGAAAACGCAGAAACCTGATATGGCAACTAGAACGCTTAGGCATAAAGGAACACTTCAGCGCAATTCTCAGCGCACCACCTTCGCGGCAGCCGCATAAACAAAAGGCAAGCCTCATCAAAAAAGACAGCCAAAACAACCACAAGGGGATTTTTATTATGGGAGATACGGAAGCGGACATTGCAGCAGCAAAAGCGCTCAAAATACCTGCAATAGCGGTAACCAGCGGAATCCGCAACAGCAAACAGCTGCTGAAGCTCAAGCCTGAGTTCACAGCCCAGCAACTAAGCGACGCTGTGCAAATCATCAAAAAGCAAAGCGCCAGAAGGTAAACGATGCCCATGATTTTTGGACTAACAAGACAGTGTAGGGGAATAAAAGCAGAAATAGATGCTGCAATAAGCGATACATTGGAGAAAGGCAGGTTCATTCTTGGGGAAAAGGTTGGGCAGTTTGAAAGGGCATTTGCAAAATACTGCAGGGCAAAACGCAGTTTTCAGCCAGCTGATTGACACGAACAACATAACAGGCCTTGATATTGGCTTTGACAAGGCCTACTATGAGCAGCAGGCCTGGCAGCACCTCTACACGTTCTACTATTCTGGAAACTACTATTACACTGTTTACGGCGGCGTTGAGATGACACTGTGAAAATTTTGAAATCACCGACGGAAAAACTACGGGATTTGACAGAAAGGTTTAAATAACATCAAATATCGGCACCGACTGGGGTTAAAAAGTGGGAAAAAGGGGTTCATTTGCTATTAAGAAGAACAAGGTAGTTGTCCTATTTTTAGTTTTGTTATTCACCTCCTCACTTAGTTACCTTATTTTTGCTAATGCTGCCGAAGTTCAAGAAATTGTCAAGAGTGTGATTAATGGCAATTCCGCAAGTGTAGAAGCCAGTCCAGCACATATAAATTATGAGGAGAGTATGAAAAATTTCAGAGGTGCTCTTCTATCTTTAAATGTAACAAGTTCACACAGCTTTGAAAAAACAGTTGATTCTGAAAAACACGAGCTTTCAGTAGAGCTTATCGAACCTGTAACAAGACAAGGGGCTCATTTGAAAGTAAACAACGAGAATGTTTTTCTTCCATCTGGCGGTACCAGTTATATAGATGGTTGGCTTATCAGGAACAGGGGAAATATCAAAGATCCAAATGGCATAATCAGTTCAAACATAGATTCTTTTTACATAGGCACCGATGGCGACTGCAGCCTTGCAGACCATTACGAATGCATTGATGGGAATTTGCACTGGTTTTATTGCAATGGCACGGACTATGGCATGGTGGAAGAGTGCGATTCGTGCCAAGATAATGAATGTGTAAAAAAAGGAACTTTTGCCCGCTGGGAGCGAATAAAGGTACTTAGGCAAAATGTTAGTGTTGCAAGTGAATAAATATGAACAAGAATTTATTGGTAATTTTGGCAATCATTTTAGCTGCAGTTCTGTTACCGATATTGGTTGAAGCTTTGCCAGTGATAGATTCTGATGAGAGTTGGAACGTTAATGGCGGGACTATATTTGACAATGTTATCTGGACTGATGATAACATAGACTTCGAAGTAAATGGGATTAATGATGGCTCAGCAGACTTTGTTTGTGTGGATTGGAACAACGATGGAACTTTCGATAATTGCTATTACGATTCTAATGGCTGTACTTCAAGTTGCGGGGTAAATGATTGCGATTTTTTCCCTATTCCTCAAAACATGAATGATGCCAATAAGGAAAGTTGCGATATTGAAGGAAGCTGTAAGGAAGGAGTTGACGTTGCACAAAGAGTATGTGATGGGTGTAGTGCGGTAGACACGTCCAATATTCAGAACACATACGTCAATGCTACTGTATACTACGATTGTGATAACTCGCAGAGTAACAGGCACTCAGATTCACTGGCTAAGGTTGGTTTTTGGGTCATCAATCCCCAAAAGTTTGATTGTGATGCTGACGGTACCGAGGAAGCCGACAATTATAAGGCTGGTACAGCTTATTACGACCTTGAAGGAAAGAACGGTAGCGGCAGCACGGATTGGAAAAACGTAAAAAGCGATTTAGGGTGCCCAGCATACAGGATTTGTGATCCTACCAGCAGCCATACAAATCATGATGATGAAGAAGTTACAACGAGAACAGGGATAATTCTGTCACCTTGCTCGCTTGAAGATGGCTCGACACTAAATCACGTCTGCACTCAAAACGCCGATTGCTATTCCGGAAACTGCGGCGGCTGGGCTACTGATGAGAAACATGTATGCGTAACGGATGGAAGCAACAATTACTACCAACAGTTTAAGTATACCAACAGGACTTGCGGAGGAGCAGGCTATACTGATGGCATATTTTATACTAATGCCACGCTTTCGTGCGCTGTAAAGGCAGGACCAAGCTACGTCTGTGACTCAGACCATGATGAAAATGTCACAACAAACCCAACCACTCCTGCTTTACCATGCAAAAAAGCAGTTGGCCAACCTTGCTCCCAAGACAGCGACTGCTGGAACGACGATGGTGGTGTCTTATGCACATCAGGTTATTGCAAAGGGCTGCCAACTTACTGCACTGGCTCGATAGAAGTTCTTACCGAGGACAGCAGCGGCGCGCCCCTTTCCGGCTTAAGCGTTTACTGGAACGCTACATACAACGGCACCACGGATAGTCTTGGGCAAAGGATACTAAACCTTAACGTCACATGCGGCTCTGACCAGAACGTTACGGTAAAGTGCTCCAATAACAGCACTGTTTGCGATACCAAGCTGACACAGATTGACAGCAGCGGCGACATAGACTTCCTGTACTTTGAGTGCACAAAGTGCAGCCCGAAGAAGGACCTTTACGTTACGCAAAGTGATGTTTACGTTAACATAACAAGTAAGAGTGTGAACGTTACAGTTCATTCTTCCAGCATAACGTCTAATGTGCAAGTTACGGTTTATAGACTGGACGAAGAAGGTGTCACAAAGGAAAGCAGTTCAACAACTATATCACTGACTGCGGGTTCAGAAAAGAATGCCTCATTCACTTTAAGCAGTATCGCATCAACTGATTTCCTGCACATATACGTGGACTCCAATAACGCAGTAAAAGAGGACGACGAGACAAACAACTACGTTTTCAGGGCGGCAGTAAAACCGATTAAGGCCTATATTGACGTTAAGCTTGACCCTTCTTTCTCCATTCTGAACGAGCTGGTAAAGGAATACATTGGCACTTTCGTGGAACCTTCAAGTTCTTCCCAAGCAGATGTCATAATCATTGTCGGGCACCCAAAAGTGTCCAATTCTGAGCCGTTCAATATAACTGGCACAATTATTGGCGGCGGTAAATCCATGCAGAAAGCATACGCTGGAGTTGTTAAAAAGGCTCCGGATTTTGTGAATAGTTATTCTGGGAAGCCTGAAATATTAGTGTACGGCAACCAAATCCAGGGCGATATCGCTGCTGTGAAGCGCTTAATCAGTGCCAGAAGCATCTTTTTGGATAAAGGAACAAGCAGCAAATCGTATACCGTTTTTATTGATGACTACGACTCGTTAGGTATTTCCGTGATGGACCTTATGAGTAGGAACGAGACTAAAAAGCACATGAAAAACAACAACATTACGTTAGCTAACGATGTTAGGAAGATTCTTTATGATAACAATTTTGAGGTTGCCGTGAAGCCTGTGAAGACGCTGAGCACCACTTCGTATGGTAATTCGAGCATATTACGGGTCAAGAATGTAAATACTGATTTTTCTGTAAGTTATAAAGATGCTGTTGGTATCAGTAACTTTCCAGTAGTTTTTAGCGGTGGACTTTTTAGCCATTTAACTGCATGGGAAGGCAATGGTAAAGGGTTAGCCAAACAGATGGCCGGGGAAGGTTGGGACGTATGGGAAATAGAAATGACAGGAGGTCCCGATACCGATTGTAGTGTTTCAGATGTTGACACTTGTCCTAATTACGCTTACAGCGATTTGACAACGTACTTTTGGCCTGCACTAATTGCTGGAATTCAAAAATACTCGGGAAAAGGTCAGGTTGATTATGTGGGGCATAGTAATGGCTGCTTGGCGGCGCTAAGTGCGTTGAATAATTATTCCTTGTCTGGTAAAAATAATACTGGCTACTACTTTAACTATAACACGGGACAGTACTTATTCGTGAATCTCTCCTCAAACCCTGTGAGGAAGTTTGTAGGAGTGGCATGCCCCTCAGTTTTAGACGACAGCACAGCATATACGACTCTGGCAAGATTAAACAGCAAGTTTGGTAGTGGAACAGCCGGCGATGTGGCTATGAATAAACTCGCTGGCAAAAAGCACGTAACAATGGGACAATACGCACAATACCTCGTTCCTAGCACACCCACCAAACTTGACGACTACGCCAGTTTCATACTAGCATTTGCAGGCGGGAAAAAAATCTCCTACAACCTTATGGACTTCTACAATGATTTGGCGGTAAGTAATTCAGATTCTATAAATTTGAGCGGACTAAACGTAAGCAAACTTTACCTGTTGGCAACAAATCCGGACGATTTCATAGTGTCCTACGACGATCAGCTTGAAATAAATGGTAGCGCTACAGCTCTAACAGCACCTAATAAAGAGATAATAACCTATCAGGGCATAACATTTAATCATATAGCGATTAAAGATAGGCCGACAGTAAAAGAAAAAATAAAAGAGAAATTAAAATGAAAATTACTAAAAATCATTTACTCACAGCATTACATCTGTTACTAGCTACGATAACTGGTGGCTTTTTTGCCGGACTGCAATCTATTATACACCCAAGTGACGCAACAATTTTTGCTCCGATATATTTTATTGCACTAAATTCGTTATTGTTTACGCCAGCCATACTTTTTTCACTTTTTTATATTTTTATGGCAAGTAAAATTTTAAAAAACGATTTTAAACCTTCACGTGGTTTGTGGACTGGAACGATTGCTGGATTACTGTTGGCAAGCGTATTATTGACGTATTTATTAAACGTTGAAATAACAGAATCCTATAAAGTTGAAGGTGGCGCTATAAATGAAGATTTTAAAGGTACGGCCACAGGATTAGAAAAATTGTCATTAACTTCATTCTATTCATTTTTGATTTTATTTTCTATCCTTACTCCACTAATAGATTTTTTCGATTTTAAAAGAAGAAAAACAAGAATTGACACAAAAAATTTCTTTTTACTTTTAGGATTGTCTATTGGTTATTATGTTCTGATTTTCCTTTGGAGAATTGTATTATTTTATGCCGTTAACATATTTTTATTTTTCGCATTATGGAGCTAAAAATGATTCGAAAACAATTAGCTGCTGTGAAGCGTTTAATCAGCGCACGAAATATCTTTTTGGATAAAGGGACTGGCAGTAAGTCGTACACGGTGTATATTGATGATTTTGATTCTCTTGGTATTTCTGTGATGGATTTGATGAGTAGGAATGAGACTAAGCTGCATCTTAAAAACAACAACATTACATTAGCCAATGACGTTAGGAAAATCCTGTTTGACAACAACTTTGAAGTGGCTGTAAAGCCTGTGAAGACGCTGAGCACAACTTCTTATAACAATTATTCGATTTTAAGAGTAAAGAATGTTAATTCTGATTTTTCTGTAAGTTATAAAGATGCTGTTGGTATCAGTAACTTTCCAGTCGTGTTTAGCGGTGGACTTTTTAGTAACTTGATTGCTTGGGAAGGTGATAATGGTAAGGGTTTAGCCAAGCAAATGGCTGGTGAGGGCTGGGATGTCTGGGAGATTGAAATTACTGGAGGGCCTGAAACTGATTGCAGTAGTTCAGAAATAGATACTTGTCCTAACTATACGTACAGCGACTTAACCGACTTCTACTGGCCAGCTTCGATTGCAGGGGTTCAAAAATATTCAGGAAAAAATCAGATTGACTATGTGGGGCATAGTAATGGTTGTAGGGCAGCTTTAAGCTCACTAAATAGCTACTCTACTTCCGGTAAGAATAATTCAGGTTATTATTTTAATTACAACACGGGGCAGTATTTTCTCGTAAATCTGTCTACAAATCCCGTCAGGAAGTTTATCGGCGTCGCGTGCCCAACAACTTTAAATGACGTATCGGATATCTCTGTGATAGCCAGAGAATTAAAGGGAGGGGTATCAAAAGGAGACCTAGCAATAAGAGCTCTTTATAATGATAAAATTCAGCATATAAAACGCCAATCTTATGCTGGGAGGTTGGATGCAAAAGCCTGGTTTGTAGCAAGAAGTGATTACAAAATATCTACTGCTTTGATGAAGTTTTATAATGACATAAGCATCGAGACAAATACACAATTCGCTGTTTCACCAAATATTGCTAACAGAACATATTTATTTGCCGGAACAGAAGGCTATTTTGGTTTAAAACATTACGAAGGAGATGGAGTTGTGCCTCTGAGTGATATGCTTATGCTCAACAATTCCTTAGATAATTCTGTTTTATATCTTATTAAAGAAAATCATGGCGGGATACTATCCAATCCATTATTTATTGGCACTATCAAGGAGGCTGTAAAATGAACAAGAAACTAATTTACAGAATACTGATAAATAACTTTTTGTTTATATTTTTTGAGATTATCTTTTTGGGTTTGATATTGTTGGGTGTTTTTGATGGTTTGATGCCTTCAAATTATGGAGCCTGGATATCCTACGAGGGTTATGGAGTAGTAATCGCAGGAACTATGGCGGTTATAATCTGCTCCTACGTCTTAGCATATAAAAGATATAACAGTTCAGATACTACGCTTAAGTCTCTTATGAAATATTATAACCTATCCTTTATTTTAATGATGATCTTTTTGATAAAACTGTTAACTTTGCCTGCCTTTTCACCAGTCATGATTATTGCGTCGCTTTTTGCATTTTTCTTTTTGCTAAGTTTTTTTGCTTCAATACTGCATCGGATACAAAGCAGAGGTTCAGAAAAATGAGCCAGAAACAATTTATTATAAAACAGATGGCAAAGTTTGTTCAAAATAGCTTACTTAGAGCATCCAATGCTAACGTCATAATCATTGTCGGGCACCCAAGGGTATCTAACTCTGAGCCGTTCAATATCACAGGAACAATCCGTAGTGGAGTAAAATCAATGCTGAAGCCTTATGCTGGAGTTGTTAAAAAGGCCACAGATTTTGTGAACAGCTACTCAGGAAAACCAGAAATTTTAGCGTATGGTAATGGTATTCAGGGTGATGTGGCTGCAGTTAAACGCCTTATTAACGCTCGCAGTATTTTCTTGGATAAGGGCACTAACAGCAAATCGTATACCGTTTTTATTGATGACTACGACTCGTTAGGTATTTCCGTGATGGACTTAATGACGAGGAATGAGACTAAGCTGCATTTGAAGAATAATAATATCACGCTCGCGAATGACGTTAGGAAGATTCTTTTTGACAACAACTTCGAAGTGGCGGTAAAGCCTGTAAAAACTCTTAGCACAACTTCTTATGGTAATTCAACCATTTTGAGAGTTAAGAATGTCAACAGTGACTTTAGCAGAGGCTATAGGGATGTTGCCGGTATAAGTGATAAGCCTGTAGTTTTGTCAAGAGGTATTCACAGTAATCTCTTCAGCTGGCAGGATTTTGCAAGAGAATTGACCGGCGAGGGTTTTGACGCGTGGCTCATTGAAAGTGCAGCAGGGGCAGAGAATGACTAAGGAACTTATAGAAAAAATGTTCGTGTACCTGATTTGCCTGCTTGCAGGCTCATCTGCCGTGTTAGCTGCGAATATGACAGTTGACAAGCTTATCGATTCTTACGACTACGATTTCGATACGGGCGTTATTAATGTAACCACATTTAGCGATTATATGATAGACCAGAACAGCAACGGGTTGAACGATACGCTTGTAATCAACTTGACTACTAATGCCTTGAACAGTTCGACGTACCTATTCATAGTGAGTCTGAATGAGAAAACAGGCTTACTGAAAAATTATACAAATGCTACTGTTAATTCCACTAGCCAGAGTGCACTAGTACTTTTTGACACCAAACTATTGAACCTTAACCAGTACAATTATTCGGTTGAAGTGCGAGGCCAAGATTACGGGCTGGTTTTCACAAAATACAAGGTCCAGACAAACAGTTATCAAAGTTATGAAAAAGGAGTTAACATAACTTTAATATCAGATGCTGCTGTTAACAATAACCTGCTCAGGATTACATTGAGCTTGAACGTCACAGAAAATAAGACCACGAGCATTACGGTTTATTTGAAGTACAATAATCAGAGCATTTCTTCCACAAAGGAAGTTACTTTAACAACGCCATCGCAAATGGTCGATGTTGACTTTGATAATGAAACGATTAAATCAATTCACTATGTTGGCAATTACAGCATAGGAGAAGTAAAGATTGGAGAGAAATTACTCGCTGTTAGTTATAATACGTCCTCTTACAACTATGCTGATTTTGCTAAGAGTTCTTACATCAAAAGCGTCGTAAGCGGAGCTTTTGACAATAACTCAAACAACCTTTCAGATGCGTTGCAGGTGAATTTCACATTGAATGTTACAGAGGCGGGGGATTTCACTTTAGAGGCGCCTCTTTACACAGCCGAAGGAGAGTATGTGACGGCAATTGCCAAGAACGTCACACTGAGCGCTGGCTTGCAGACTGTAATCACAGAAGTAGCTGGAAAGAACATATATTTGACTTACTACAATGGAGTTTTTGAGCTTTCATTTGCAAAATTGTCTTCAGGAAATAACACGAGGGATATACTTTATGATGCGCATGCGACTAATTCGACTTTTTATACTGACTTTGAAAGGCCGTCATTGCCTGACCTGAAAGTCAATATCTCAATAAATTTTTCCTCGGTTACTAACGTTACAAATATTACTGTAAACCTTAGCAATATTGGAAATGCTCCAGCATTCAACATAATGATTAATGTTTTGGACAATGTTAGTTATGAAAATGAGTCATCGCTTTCTTACTTGAATTTAAGCGATTCTCAAGTTTTTTACTTCACAGCCCAAAATACAACGAATGACTCGCTTTTTATAGCCATAGCTGATTTTGAAAATCTTGTTGATGAGAGTAATGAATCAAATAATTTCATTGATACATCTCCACCACCGCCACTGCCCGTAGTTTCGCTCAAAATTGTCAGTTTATCTCAGCTTTACTCCTTAGCAACCCACAAAGTGTTCGAATTTGTTATTGAGAATAACGGCTCATCTGCAGTTAACAATGTTACTTGGAAGCTCAACCTCGGGGATGGCACCGTTATAAACAGCACCCGGAATACAAGTCTGGCCATAAATGAAACAATACGTGTACATTTCGAATACAATTACAGTTCCGAAAGCGATTACACCGTTACAGCTAACGCTACCGCTATTGCTGAGGGCGTAACGGCCACTAAGACACTGGTTATTAGTTCGGCTGGCACGCTTTCCCTCAGCAACTTAAAAGTGCTTTATTCTAATTTATCGGAAAGAGTGTTCGAGTTTACCATTAACAACAGCGGCGATAACAACCTTAGCGCTAATTGGACACTCAACTTGGGAGACGGCAATGTCGTAAGTAGCACGCAAAATGCTAACCTTAACTCCAGCAAATCCTTGCTAGTGTACGTTCAGCATGATTATTCCGCCCAAGGCGACTACTCGGTTACCGCTACTGCGCAGGGCGGCGGTCTTACGGCATCTTCCAGTATTCCTGCAGAAGTTGAGTATCTTGGAGTTAGCAACTTTTCCGTTATTAACAGCAGCGGCTCTTTGAGAACATTTGAGGCTTACGTCAAGAACTACATGGCAGTCGCAATGTCTAACGTAAGCTGGAGCCTCAATACAGGCAATGGCATTGTGAGCAGCACATCGCCAATTACCCTACAGCCTCAGGAAACCGCTTTTGTTTTTGCAAAATACAACTATACAGCAACTGGCACTTTTGCTGCCAATTTCACAGCTGTCAACAGCTCATGGAATGATTTGGAAGCATTGAACGTCACAATCACGTAAAAAGCTTTAAAACTGAACGATTGAGAGGTGGTTTGGAATGAGAAAAATCAGGGAAGCGGCAAAAGCTGGTTTGAGAAGTAACTTAGGCACAAGAGCCCTTCTGATATTTACTGTATTGGTTATTTCACTATTGCTGCTGCAGGTTGGTAGCGTGAGCTCTGCAGAACCCCAGACAGGGGCTGCTCGCGGAGGAGTTAGCGTTTGGCACGAAGTCTCAGGGGTGGGGCTCCTCAACATAACTCCGGAAGTAGCTAAGGTTGGCGAAACCGTACTGTACAACTACACTGCTTACGCCCCTTTTAATCTCGGCTTAAACCTAACGATAAAGTTTGAAAACGACGAAGGATACTTGGATTACGTAGAAGTTTTCAAGAACGTCCAGAAGACAGCCACGCTGGCTAACGTTTCAACCGAGCAGCTTTTCAACCCCTCAAACGCTTCCTTCTACAACGTAACAACAGTAAACACCAGCATACTAACAACCTTCGTAAAAGAATGGGTCGCAACGCCAACAGTCAAATACGGCATAGGCAGCGATTATTACTACACTGCAAAATTCGTTACCGGAGAGCAAGTAAGGTACAAACCGAAAGCTAAGGTTTACGGAGGCATAATCAAGTACGACGCAATCCTTCACCCTTCCAACCTTAACGCAACTCAGCCAATAAGAATAGAAATAGACCCAGTACTTAACGCCACGGCAGCCAACATAACAAGCAACTCAGACCTGAACCTGTCAGCATCAACGGCAAGGTTCGTCCCGCCAACAAACAACCTCATACTGGGGGCGGGCAATGGCAGCAACTTGACAGAATTTGACACTTTTTCCGACAGCAACTTTAACGGCTGGACAACTTTTAATAGAAGCGCTTCGGGAAATGGGTGCGGCTCAACAACAAGAGTCGGCGTGAACAAAGGAAGCTTAAACATAACAAGCGAACAAGTAGGAACTTCTAACTGTTTCGCAACAGCTTGGATACTCACCAACCACAGCATCAATAAGCTCGGCGGAGTTGTGGTAACTGCAAAAATCAACACAAGCAACGTGCCTTCTACAGGTCAAGTGATGATGTGCTACGCTAACCAGTATGATAAGCTTGCCAACAGCACAAGTGGCAACCCTCCTTCTTGTTACGGCAGCGCAAACTCCGGATACGACGGATTAGTAGCGTATTTTGATGGAGACTCAACATACCATTTGGCTTCAATAGTGGACGCTGGTGTTGTTTCGGTAAGCGCATCTTACGGGACAAGCAGCAGGAACAGTGTTGAAACGTGGAGGGTGTATGTTGACTGCATTACCCCTCAAGCGCAGCTTACGATTAACGAAGTTTCTGGCGAAGGCACAGCAATAGAAGGAGCAGTTTACACCCCAAACGCAGCTGCAGACCTTTGCTCCGGAGGAGCTTTCGGAATCCAAGCGGCAGACAACGGTGCTGGCGTAAACACGATATACGTGGATAATTACAGCATCGCTAACGCTTCCGTTTTCGGAAGCCCATTCAACCTTACGCCTGCAAGATTCCAAACCAACGTCCTGAACAGCACAATAACTACGACTTCTGTGAAGATAACCAACATCACAGCATCTTATGCTAACACGGCAGCAAATTTTTACGTTTTTGATGCTAATCACGCTAATTTGCAAAGCGTCACGGAAGGCAGCTTCAACACCATAAACAGCATCACAGGCATCGGCATTAACGCAACATTCGTACCAGCAGACATCAATACCGTAACAGAACTCACAAGCATACTTTTGGAGTGGTCAACGGCAGGAGGAGGCGGTCCTTCAAACGCGAACGAAGCAGAAGGCGACACAGCCATTGAGTTGGGCATCAACAGCTCACTCGCATCAGCTACAAAGTACAGCGAACAACAAGTATACGTCAGAAACCTAAGCAACAACCAAACCCTTGGCACGTTCGACCGGGTAGCAAGCTTCGGCAGCCAGAGGTGGCTGCTTAACTACGTCACAAGTGGAGAGAGCTACGTCAACGCGCCGAATTTGACTACTGCGGTTTACGTGCTGGAAATCACGAATAAGACCTCTGCACAGATAACTGACGAAGTGAGCAGGCACATCAATGCTACGAAAAGCTGAAGGTTAAAAGCTAAAAGTTGAGACGGAAAAATGACAACAACCAGAAACGCCGCATATGTCTTGTCAGCACAGGTTGTGCTGCTTTTATCAGGCACAATAATAAGCCTGGGCCTTGGCAGGCTGCTCGGGCCCGAGCTTTACGGCAGATATGGCGTAGTATTCGCGATAGCCACAGTCATGAATATCCTGCTCGTGCCAGGAATGATGCAGGCAGTTTCTAAGTTCGTTGCCGAAAGAAAAGACAAGCCGGAAGCCGGGGCTGTTGCAAGGGCAGTTCTCAAAAAACAGCTTTTGACAGGAGCAATCATCGCAGCTGCATACTTCTTCCTCGCGATACCATTGTCAGAAGCTTTGAGGGACAAGTCGCTGCTGCACCTTTTCCAAATAATAACGCCAATGGCAATCATATACGGCGTATCAGCCGTGTACGGAGGCTACCTCACGGGAACAGGCAGGTTCCTGGAGCAGTCAAAGCAGCTGATTCTCTACTCAACCAGCAGGCTTGTGCTGACATTCCTCCTTGCATACCTATTCTCACTGGCAGGAGCAATAATTGCGCTGCCGGTCTCAGCCATGATAGCCTTGGCCTACAATGCAAGAGTTGCAAGGCTCGGGCTAAAAAGTGAGGCACAACCAGCTGCAAGAACAGCTCAGGCAGCAGCTACAGCGGAAGTGTACAAGTTCGCACTGCCGCTGACGCTATTTTCGGTGCTAATCACGCTTTTTATGAACACAGACCTGCTGCTTGTCCAGGCGCTTCTCAACAATCCACAGGCAACAGGCTACTATACCGCCGCAAGCGCCACAGCAAGGATACCTTACTTCGTATTGACAGCACTAGCTGCACTGGTGCTTCCTGCAGTCGCTGGAAAGCTGATGGTTTCTGCCAAGGAAGCGCAGGGGTTTGTCAAGGAAACACTGAGGTACGTGCTCATCCTCCTGCTGCCGGCAACAGCTGTGTTTGCCGCAACAGCCAAGCCTTTGATGATGCTGCTCTACCGGTCAGAATACGCCCAGGCAGCAGAGCCGGCAGCCATACTGGCAATCGGGACAGCAGCGCTGACATTGGCTTATCTGCTTGCGACAGTGATAAACGCTTCAGGAAAAACACGCGCAACAGTCGCTGTGGCGGCAGCTATGCTCATCATAAGCGTATTGGCAAATTTGGCAGTAATACCGAAGTACGGGCTTAAAGGCGCAGCCCTAGTCGTAATGTCAACATCATTAGTTGCGGTGGCTGTTTTAGCAGCTGTTGCTTACAAAAAAATAGGCAGCTTTGTCAGCTACAGGAGCCTAATCAAAATCTTGGCCTCAACTGCAGTGATTTTTGCAGTGGCAAATACTGTGCAGCTCCAAAACAAGTTCCTCCTGCCTGCAGAATACATATTCCTGGGAATTGCTTACCTGATTCTGCTCGTACTGTTCAGGGAAATAAAAAAAGAGGACATCAAGAAAATAAAATCGCTGATACCGCTGGGAATTAAAGTGAATCAAGCTTAGCCATTTGCTATTATTTGTTATTATTTGCTATTTCTTGTTTTTTAGGCTGTTTTCCCTAACTATGGCGTTGGCCTCAAACCATGACTCCAGCGTTCCAGCGTCAGTCCAGTAGCCCTTAAGCATGCTCCAAGAAAGCCTGCCAGAGCTCAAGTAATGGGTAACCACGTCAACAATCTCCACCTCGCCACGCTTAGATGGCTTCAACGCAGGAATCACGCCGAAAACAGTGCTGTCAAACATGTAAACGCCTGTCACGCAAAGGCTGCTTGGCGGATTAGCCGGCTTTTCGTGAATAGCAACAATTTTATCCCCTTTTAACTCAACAACGCCGTAGCGCTGCGGGTCATGGACTTCCTTAAGGAACAAGTGCGCACCGTGGCTGCTATCCTTTTCAAACTTCACAGCATCCTCTTTCAGACTTTCCTCCATAACATTGTCACCAAGAACAACCATAACCTTGCTACCGTCAGCGAACTCCCGGGCAAGGGCAAGGGCTACTGGAATGCCCTCAGCGCCCTCTTGGCAACGATAAGTCAAATTAACGCCAAAATCCTCGCCGCTGCCAAGCAGCCTAAGAAAATCGCCAATGCTCTCGCCGCCAACAATAATAAGGATGTCCTTAATCCCAGCCGCTGCCAAGGTCCTGATAGGGTAGTAAATCATGGGCTCGTTGTAAATGGGAAGAAGGTGCTTGTTAGTGACCTTTGTCAAAGGCAGCATCCTTGTCCCCTTACCCCCAGCAAGAATCACGCCTTTCATTTCTTTAACGGCCTCCACCACCACTCATTATCCTTATACCATTCAACAGTTGCCTTAAGCGCATCCTCAAACCCGTGGCTGGGCTTCCAGCCAAGCTTTTTAATCTTTGCGCTCCCGATGGCATACCTGCGGTCATGCCCTGGCCTGTCAGCAACGTGGGTTATGAGCGACTTCGGCTTCCTAAGCAGCGCAAGAACAGCATTAGTGACTTCAAGATTAGCCTTTTCATTGCCACCGCCAATATTGTAAATTTCACCAGGCTTCCCCTTCTCCATAACCAAAGCAATTGCCTCGCAGTTATCCTCAACAAAAAGCCAGTCGCGCCTGTAAAGCCCGTCACCGTAAACCGGCAGGGGCTTGTCCTCCAGCGCGTTGGTGATGAAAAGCGGGATGAGCTTTTCAGGATACTGGTAAGGCCCAAAATTGTTCGAGCTTCTGGCAACAGAAACAGGAAACCTGTGCGTCTTGAAATACGAAAGGGCAAGCAGGTCGGCTGCCGCTTTCGTTGCAGAATACGGGCTGCTGGGATTAAGCATGGCGTCTTCCGTAAAATGGCCAGACCCGCGGCTGCCGTAAGCCTCATCAGTGCTTACTTGCACAAATTTCCTGATGCCAAGCTTTCTCGCAACTTCAATCATCACATAAGTGCCTGTAAAATTTGTGCGGATAAAAGGCTGGGCGTCGGTGATGGACCTGTCAACATGGCTTTCTGCAGCGAAGTTAACAGCAGCATCGCAGCCGCTCATTGCTTTCTCAACAGCAAAAGCATCGCAAATATCGCCCTTTACGAATTTATAACGATTTTTGAAGCGGCTGCTGCCGGAAACGTCCCTAAGGCTGTTAAGGTTGCCGGCATAAGTCAGCTTATCAAAATTCACAACCTCAAAATCGCTGCCGCTTTCAAGCAGGCATCTGACAAAGTTGCTGCCTATGAAGCCCGCTCCCCCAGTGACCAAAACCCTCATAACAGCCAGGCATGTTAGGAAGACTTATTAAAAGGTTTTGCTCTCCGAGGCAACAGTTGCAAAAAGCGCATAAAACCTGTTCGCCAAGGCGTCCCAAGAAAAGCTCCTGGCAACATGGCTTTTTGCGGCTGCAGACAATTTTTTTCTCATTTGCGGATTTTTTAACAGCAGGGCAATCGCTGTTGCCAGCCGCTGGCGGTTTTTCTGCTCAACTAGCAAGCCTGTCTTGCCGTTAATGACTATGTCAGGTATCCCCCCGATATTGCTCGCAACAACAGGGGTGCCTGCTGCAATTGCTTCAAGGAGCACTACGCCAAGCCCTTCAGTGTCGCCTTTCCTGTCAACGATGGAAGGCAAAACAAAAACGTCAGCAGCCCTGTAAAACGACGGCAGCGCATTGTTCGGAACGCTGCCTGCGAAAACAACATTTTCAGACAGCCCGAGCTGCTGCGATTGCCGAACCAACGCCGGTTTTTCAGGACCATCCCCAACAATAACGAGCTTGCAGCCCGGATTTTTTTTGATAATTTCAGCCATCGCCGCAATTAGATGGGTGACACCCTTCTTTTCAGCCAGTCTGCCAACAAAAAGAATCATTTTACCATCTCTTCCGCCGATGCCACATCTTTTCCTTACCGCCTCGGCCGCAGCAGGTGAAGACGAAGAAAATAGTTTCAAGTCAACGCCCATTGGAATTATGCTGATGTCCTTTCTGCCGGATATTTTCTCAACGGCAGCCCTAGTATAGATGCTATTGACGGTAACAGCAGCTGCTGACCTGACCGAAAACCTTGACAGGATTCGGAAAAAAGGTTTGTTAAGTGGAAAAACGTCACCGGCATGCGCCGTAACAACAACAGGAATCTTCAGCAGTTTGCCGATTACTGCCGCAACAAGACCCTGCGGAAGAATCCAGTGGGCATGAATAATGTCCGGGTGTTCCTTCTTTGCGGCTTTCCAGAGCGAAAAAAACTCGGCAGCAACGAGAAAAGGCAGCTGCAGCCTTGCAAGAAAGCTTTTTTTCATATTCGGCAGGATTCCACCATCGTAGCAAAGCCTCTCAAGGCTGCTTGGCAGGAAGTAGCGGAAACGGTAAACACTCATTCCGCCAACTGTTTCATATGTTTTTGAGCCGGGATGATGCGGCATTAGGACTGAAACTTCAATGCCTTTGCTGCAAAGCCTTTTGGAAAGGTCATAAACAAAAACAGGAATGTTGTCGTTGGCCCACCTGGGAAAGGCGCTGCTGCCGGCAACGAGCACTTTCAGCCTGCTTCTCATTCTACCCTCCTCCAATAATCCAGCAGGTCAGAAAGTGTCTGGTCAAAGCCAATCACAGGCTTCCATCCTGTTGCGGCCATAAGCTTTGAGTTGTCACCGTGAAGGACAGGCACAGTCTTCCCCATAACCCTGGAAGAGTCCTGCTCAATTTTGACTTTTAAGCCGCTGATTTCAATCAGCTTGGCAAGAACCTCGCCAATTGTGCAGGCCTTGCCGCTGCAGACGTTGTAAACATCGCCAAAAGAGCCCTTCATAAGCAGAAGAAGATAAGCATTAACAACATCCCTAACATCTGCAAAGTCCCTCTTCACAGTGAGGTCACCAACCTTCACAGCAGGCTGTTGCTTGCTTTTTTCTATATCAGCAAGCTGCTTCGCAAAGTTCGAGCAGACGAGCTCCGAAGGCTGGCCAGGGCCGGTATGGTTGAAGCTTCTGGTAATTACTATCCGCACCCCCCTTCGGGAATGCTCCAGCGCAACTTTCTCCTGCTCCACTCTTGACTCGCCGTAAGGGCTGACTGGCTGCAAAGGGTGATTCTCGGCTGTCGGGAATTTCTTTGCAACGCCATACACCTCTGCAGATGAAACTATCAGAATTTTCGGGTTAATCCCAGAGGCGGCAACGGCTTCGAGAAGGTTTTTCGTGCCGCCAACATTAACCTTCCTTGTGAGCTCAGGCTCCTTCCAGCTAAGCGCAACAGAGCTCTGGCCTGCAAGGTGAAAAACAAGGTCCGGCAGAACTTTTTCCACAGCTGAAGCAACAGCCGCAGCGCGGGTTATATCGCATTGAATAACATCACAGCCATCAGCCTTGCTGCCTTTCCTGTCAAGACCGAAGACCTCAAAGCCGTTTTTTGCAAGATGCCGGCTTAGGTAAGGGCCGACAAAGCCGCCAACACCGGTAATAAGCGCTTTCATCAGCAGCAAAGAGAAAGAAGGGCTATTTAAATATTAACTGCGCCAACGCCGCTGCCCCTGCCGCCATTTGCCTTAAGCCTTTCCAAATCGGCATCAACCATCATATGAACAAGCTTTTCAAAATTAACCTTTGGCTTCCAGCCCAGCACCTTTCTGGCTTTGCTGGCGTCAGCAATCAGGTGGTCAACCTCGGCAGGCCTGAAGAACTTCTTGTCAACCCTGACAAACTTCTTCCAGTCAAGGCCAACATGGCTGAAGGCAGTCTCACACAGCTCCTTAACAGAATGCGCAACGCCAGTCCCAATCACAAAATCATCAGGCTCAGGCTGCTGCAACATCAGATACATCGCAGTTACGTAATCCCCAGCAAAGCCCCAGTCTCTCTTCGCATCAAGGTTGCCAAGCTTCAGCTCCTTGGCAAGGCCAAGCTTTATCCTTGCAACCCCATCAGAAACTTTCCTTGTTACAAATTCCATGCCTCGCCTTTGTGATTCGTGGTTGAACAGTATGCCATTGCAGTTAAACATCCCATAGCTTTCCCTGTAGTTAACTGTAATCCAGTAGGCGTAAACCTTGGCAACGCCGTATGGGCTGCGGGGATGAAAAGGAGTTTTCTCATTCTGAGGCACCTGCTCAGACTTGCCTATCATCTCACTTGACGATGCCTGGTAAAATCTTATTTCTGGGTTGACCTGCCTAACGGCTTCCAAAAGGCGGGTAACACCCAAAGCAGTAAATTCGCCAGTAAGCACAGGCTGGTTCCACGAAGTTGGAACAAAGCTCTGCGCAGCCAGGTTGTAAACCTCGGCAGGATCCGAGTCCTTAACCGCCTGGGTCAAAGAATACTGATCAAGAAGGTCGCCCTGAAGCAATGTAAGCTTGTCCTTAATGTGCGCAATGCGGTCATAGCGCTCAACACTACTCCGTCTCACCATGCCAAAAACCTCGTAGCCTTTGCTAAGCAGGAACTCAGCCAAGTAGCTGCCATCCTGACCGAGGACGCCAGTAATAAGGGCACGCTTTTTCCCAGATACCATAAAGAAAAGCGTCAAGGAGCTGGTATTTAAATGTTGTTCGTTGCTGTAACACCCTCTTTATCAAGAGAGAAAGCCAACTGCTGCGGGCACGCTGTGATGGACGCTGTACGGCCTCAGGGAGCTTAAGGCATTTATTGCTCCAACAGTTGTTCTTTGCATTCTGGCCAGTGGCACACTGTAAAGCCGTGTGTGTTCTTCTCTAGCTCCGGGGCTGGCAAGGCACTCCTTGGCAATGTTTTCAAAACTCCTTTTAGAGTTCACTGTAACGAAAAAGGCAGGCTGGCCGTTAGTCAGGTCCCTTACAAACCAGACTTTACCAATCTCATAGTCTGGTTGTGCCAACGTGAGTTCGTCCGAAAGCTCCTTTGCCACATCCTTTCTGATGACATTAGCTGTGTCTTCATCCCACCCTGGCGTGCTTCCCGGAAGGCAAATTGTTCCGCCAGCTACTGCAAGTCCCCTTCCCTTTTTCACAAGTAGTAATTCCTTGCTGTTGTTTAGCAGAACCATGTAGGCTATCCCGATGCGGTTTGCCATCGCAGAATCGCGAGGATGCATCATTCTCCCGTTTTGTGTTTCATAGTCCCTTAGGGTTTTTTCCTCGCCAAAAGCAGGATCAAACTGGCTCAGACGGGCATCCATTGCCAAGTTTGACCACATAAAATCGAAGTAGCCCGTTTTTCTTACGTCAAGGGTGAGCCTGCCTCTTTTACCAAACTCATAATCTGCAAGTCCTATTCCTTGACCATTCCGCGCAGTTGGGCTTAACCGGGCGTTCAAATACTCTTTGGCGAATTGCTTAAACCGCTCAGGTATGGAATAAGGCTGGTCAAGTGCTTGCACAATAACCTGTTCAATGCCATCAACTCTTTCAATGGCAGCAACTGGAATAACGCTCCCGTTCACTCTAACAAGTCCTTCCTCATTCCGATAAAGCTGTCCGTAATTGACAGCCTTGCGCCTAATTACTGGCGCCTTGTTGCCGGCTCTGATTGTTTGTATCAATTCAGGAGAGTCTTCAGCCTGCAGGACAACCTCATCGATAGTTAGCCCATTCAGCTTTAAGTGATTGATCTCCATTTCATTTGGGGTTTCAGTTCCCGCTTTATAAATATTTCTCATCTTTTACAACTTTACGGGGATAACAATGTTTTAATACTGTGGTTGCTGCCGTGCCCGTATGGATGAAATCAGGGTTATTTTATGGGACATTGGAGGCGTGATTCAGCCTGATGACAGGCTTCCCCCAAAAATCCTTGGCATCTCACCAGAAAAGTATGCAAGGCTGGTGGATAAGGAAGAATACCAGCTCTACTTTAAGGGCCTTCGCAGCATTGAGGAAATGCCCCCTTTTGCACTCCGTTATCTTGGCAGTGAAATAACTCCAGCAAATATTCGGCAAGTAAAGGCTGCCATCTTGGCAACGTGGGAGCCTCCGAGGCCTGACGTGGTTGCCCTAATCAAGAAAATTCCAGACAGGTTCAGGAAGATGGTTCTTTCTACTGTACCTTATGACATGGAAATCTTTGCCAGGGAAGCCCATGAAAAAGGGCTTTACCCACCAGAACAGCAGTATCTCCAACTGTTCCGGGATGGTGACATGCTTTTTTCAAACCGGATACATGCGACTAAGAAGGAAAAAGCGGCATTTGCTGCTGTGTACGATGTTTGCCGCATAGACCCAAAGTATTGGTTATTTATAGATGACCGCCAGCCAAACCTGAGTGTTGCGAAAGAGTTCGGGGTTGGCCATGTCCTGCTTTACACAACAACCGCTAAGCTGGAAAAGGAGCTGACTATGCTTGGCGTATTGGCATAGCCTTAAAAACCCCTAGTATGTGTAGAAATTCTTTTATATGAGCTTAGCTGGTTTTGCGGCATGCGCTGCATTTTTTGCGATTTCGTGTCAGGAAAAAGAAAGAGGCACAAAAACCGGTTTCCGTTCAAAAAGCTTCACGAAACAAGAAACGTTGTTGCGTTCTTGTCAGTCGATTTTCCAGCAACCGAAAACGGCCACACCATTGTTATCCCGAAGAGGCATTTTAAGCTGCTGGAGAGTGTTCCTGATGGGATTCTCGCTGAGCTAATCGGGGAAATAAAGCTGATTTCAAAGGTTCTTAGGAGAAGCAATGAGGGAACAAACGTATTGCTGAATAACGGCAGATGCGCCGGGCAGAAAGTGCCCCATGTGCACTTTCACGTGATACCGAGAAACCCCCGGGACCATATCGACGTTGAACACTTCAGGCGCAAGAAAATGTCTCTGGTTGACTTTGAAAGGCTGCATAAAGAGTTGAGAAAGAGATTTGTTAGCTGAGGTGTTGCCTAGCCGCATCTTATTTAAGCTTTAGCTCCTGCATCAGCTTTATGTTATGGTATAATGGGTTGTTAAGCGGGTCTTTCAGAAGCCCTTTCTTGAACGCCTCCACAAGCGTTTCCACAGCCTCTTCTACTGTGTACTTTGCAGTGAAGCCAAGAACTCTTTTTATCTTGTCTGAGTTGATATGGTAGGACCTGTTGTCATTAGTTGGCACAACCTCCAGGTCAACTTCTATTCCAATGCCCTTCTTGACTATCCTCTTTACAAGCATCGCTATCTCGCTGACTGTGAGGTTTTGGTAGCCTGCGTTGAAGGTTTGGTGCCTCAGCTTTTCCCAGGGCGCTGCCAGCAGCAGCTCGTATGCCCTTACCATATCCTTGATATTCAAGTTAGGCCTTAGCTGGTTCCCTCCGAAAATCTTGATTTTCTTGTTCACGAGCGCGTTTATGGTTAGTATGTTCACAACAAGGTCCAGCCTGAGCCTTGGGGCGTAGCCGCACACAGTTGCCGGCCTTATAGTGACCCATTCA
Source organism: Candidatus Woesearchaeota archaeon (assembly GCA_016188155.1). Classification (GTDB taxonomy): domain Archaea; phylum Nanobdellota; class Nanobdellia; order Woesearchaeales; family UBA10216; genus UBA10216. Next base: position 92,669 of record JACPIH010000002.1, read on the forward strand.
ATGCCTTCCCCTTCCTCTTTCAGAACCCGCTCGCATTCTGCCTTGTATTTTGAGTAGTCGGTCAGGGGCTCAAGCGTTGCCTCTTCCACGACGTTCTTTTCAGACTTAAGGCCATAAACGCTGGAAGTGCTTGCATAAATAAGCCGTTTTGCATTGTTTGCCCTTGCCGCTTCCATAACATTGTAGAATGCGTCGAAGTTGATTGACTTCCCAAGGCCTGGATCGAGTTCAAAGCTGGGGTCATTGGAGATGCACGCAAGGTGGATGATGGCATCGGAGCCTTTCGCTGCCGCCACTAGTTTTCCCCTGTCCCTTATGTCCCCTTTTATTTCTGTCAGCTTTGGGTTTTTTATGCCCTTGAAAACATCGCCGTAGATGTAGAGGTCGTAAACAACTACCTCATAGCCCCCCGCCAGCAGGCTTTGGACTAGTGCAGAGCCAACATAACCGGCGCCGCCTGTGATAAGGACTTTTTTTATGCCAACAGGATTAATTTTTATCACCTTTGCCTTTCCCGAGGTATTTGAACCATTTCTCGGTTGCCTGTCCGATTGATTTCTCATCCCAGAGAGGGGCGTCTTTCCAGTAATCAATGTTATCCAGCATAATTTTTACGCCTTCTTCAAACGACACTTCAGGTTCCCATTTAAGAAGCTTTCGAGCCTTTGTGATATCCGCGTGGGTGCTGTCAGGCTCACCAGGCCGTTTTGGAATGTGTAGTGTTTTGCCGCCTATTAATCTGGCGAGGTGGTTGACTGACTGCGGTTTTCCGGTGCCGATGTTGATAATTTCGCCAACAACGTCAGATTCTGCAGCGATGAGGGTTGCTTTTGCAACATCGGTTACATAAGTGAAGTCTCTCGTTTGGGTTCCATCCCCAACAATGGTAAGCGGCCGATTATGCAATTTCTGTGCAAGGAAGACCTTGAAAACAGCTCCGTATGTGTCATTCGTTCTGGCTCGTGTTCCGTATGCGTTGAAGTACCTCAATGATACTACAGGAAGACCGTAGAGCTTGTGCCAGAACATCACGTAAAGCTCTCCAACGTACTTGGTGAAGGCGTACGGGTATTGCGGCCTTATCTCGGCAGTTTCAGGCGTGGGAAACTGGTCTGGTATGCCGTAGCAGGAGGAAGAGGCGCTGTAAACGAGTTTTTTAATGCCATATTTCCTGCACGCTTCCAGCACTTTGATTGTGCCTGTTACGTTTACTTCGTGGTATCTTTGCGGCTGCTCAATGGATGGAACAATGTCGGCAAGGGCCGCCATGTGAAAGACGTAAGTTGCGCCCTTAAACAAGGAATCATCGAATTCCCCTGACAGGTCAATCCTGTGAAACTCATAGTTCTGGTTGCCTTTGAACAAGTCAATGTTGTCCTGCTGGCCGTTGGACATGTCATCAATGGCAACCACGCGGTAGCCTTTGCTGAGAAGCAGTTCAGTCAGGTGCGAGCCGATAAAGCCTGCGCCACCAGTTACAATGGCTTTTTTCCCGTCTTTCATGTATGCCATATTATCAGAAGGGTTGACTGTGCGACTTCTTTAAATTTTCCATTTAATGGTATTCAATGGGGCAGTCAAATTGGTTGTTGCAGCTTTTCCGCTGCCACAGAATTTGCCGATTGGGGTTCGCTGACTTCTTTAATCCTCTCATGCAAATATGATGCTATGAGATGGTGCACCATGAGGTGGCAGCTCTCTACCCTGCCATAATGGTTTGATTTCACAAGGACCGTATGGTCTGCTATGTTCATTAACTTTCCGCCATCAAAGCCGAGCAAGGCAATGGTCTTGGCCCCAAACTTCTTGGCAAGCTCAACTCCCTTAATTACGTTTGGGGAATTGCCGCTTCCGCTAATGGCAATGACAACATCACCCTTATTTACATAATGGTTGAGCTGCTGGGAAAACATGTCATCATACGAAAGGTCATTTGCAAAAGCCGTCATTAAGGCAACGTTATCGGTCAGGGATATGACGCGAAAGCGCTTTTCCGTGTGGTCATAGACCCTTTGCAAAGTGCCTTTTGCTATGTCACAGGCGAAATGGGAGGCTGTTGAGGCACTCCCGCCATTCCCGAAGATAAAGACCTGCTTGCCTTCTTTCCATGCGTCGAACAGTACATCTACAACGTGCTTTACATCTTCAGGACGTATCGAGTCCATGTCTTTTTTCTCTTGTTCGATGTAGTTCCTTATGTATTGGACCATTTTTGTCAGGCAGCTGGCAGCAGGGGCATGTTTAAAAATTTTGTGATAGCCAAGCCGCACCGCCGCATCCCTGAGCTATTAGTAACTTAATAGTGGTCAAATATGGAAAGGTTTATAAAGCGTGGTTGATGCTTCAGTTTTGATGGGTATGACTTTAGACTTGTGCGTTGTTGGAGCTGGGGAATGCTACGAAAAATATTTCTTGCCAGCCGACAGGCTTCTCAGGGAGCATGGTATCGCGGCCATCCGAACAGTTATTGACGTGAAAGACCCTGCAGGTGTCCGCCTCCCTACTGGCGCAGCTTATCTCAAACGCCGGGAACCGCAGCAGCCACTTGACCAATTATTAACAGGTACAAAAAACGATATTGTAGTTCTTGCACATTCAAATGATTTCCATACGCCTGACGCAGAAGAACTCGTCCGCCACGGTTACAAGGTTGTTGTCGAAAAGCCTTACTCAGTTAACTTAGGGGAATTATCAAGGTTGCAAGCTTTGGTACAAAGCGGAAATCTCGGTCTCATCGAATATTACTTGTTTGGAAAGACGCCACAGCTCCACATACTTTCAGGAACAATCCCTCCAGATTCCTTTTTTCTTACCACGCCAGGCCTGTTGAAAGGCGATGTTGCAGAATTAAGACAAAATGCTGGGCGATTGCAGGACATAGTTGGCAAAGTAAACTATGTTCAAATACAGTTCTTGGAAGGCGCAAACGACACTGGCAGCCTAATGCATCGGCATGACAGCACAAGCATTGCAAGCTTAGGCGGCGGTACAATTAGCGATGATGCAATCCATTGCTTTGCAATTGTCACGTCACTGGAGCACGTAATGGGCAAGATAACAGAACTAAACTCTGTCAAGGCTGCCGTGTGCCAGGAGCATCAGCAGCATTTTATGGGAAAAGGTTACAAGGCCGTGGATGTTGCTGAAACATACGCGAGCATTCGGCTAAGCGCTGGCGATGTCCCCATCAGCTTTACCGTCGGCAAATACGTCCTTGGGTGGCCTAACAATGGCAGGAACCATCGCAACCTCCTAATAGTTGGCACTAACGGGAAGATAGATGTTGACCTTTCAAGTTGCACCATGGCAGTCTATGAAGGCGATTCGGTAGAGCCGCGATGGAAAGTTGGCGTTGAACGCGAGCAGTTCCCAAGATACTACGCTGTTGTCCGGGCGGCGATAGAAGGGTTTGATGGCAAATTCAAAAGCCTCACGCCAACAATTCTGGAAGCCCAGGCCCATGTGCTTGAATCAGTTGATGTTGCGAAGCGCCAATACGGCAATATGCCTGCATACCCGGCAGGCGCAGAAGCACACGAAATTCAATAAACAGCGGAAGGCAGGGCTATAAGTTCTGGGTTATCGCGCAGAAAGCGAAATGAGAACAGTTTTGGAAGCGCAAACTTTATAAAATCCGGTGAAAATGGCTTTTTCATGATGGAAGTAAATCTTTTGGATTTGTATCCAAAAACCAAGCGTAATCCGGACGAACGTGCCGAAACTATAAATGATGAAGACAAGAGAATTGCAAAACAGTTTGGCAAGGAATTTTTTGATGGCTCCAGAAATACGGGTTACGGGGGCTACAGGTATGATGGCCGGTGGGTTCCGGTAGTTGAGCGCTTTGCCCAGCACTACGGCTTAACCGCAGGCAGCTCAGTTCTTGACGTTGGCTGCGCAAAGGGGTTTATGCTGCACGACTTTCAGAAGGCAGTCCCGGGCATTACCGTCGAGGGCATTGACATTTCCCAGTATGCGATTGACAATGCTATGGAGGGCGTTAAGCCGTTTCTTCACGTTGGTAATGCAAAGGACCTTTCCAGCTATGGCGATAAGTCTTTTACCCTGGTGGTCTCAATTACCACGGTTCACAATCTCAGGCTTGCAGACTGCAAAATGGCCTTAAGGGAAATCCAGCGTGTTGGCAAGCATGCCTTCATAACCGTAGATGCGTGGCGCAATCCTGAAGAGGAAGCCAGGATGAAGAAGTGGAACATCACGGCAGAGACTTTCATGCATGTTGATGACTGGAAAAGGCTATTTGATGAGGTTGGCTATACGGGGGATTACTACTGGTTTATTCCCTGAATAAATTCTTGAATAAACGTGAAGCAAGATGAGATTTAAAGCAGCTGTTCTTTACGAACAAAACAAGCCTTTGGTAATTGAGGAGCTTGAAACGCAAGCGCTTGGGCACGGCCAGGTACTGGTGAAAATTCTCTACAGCGGCATTTGCCAAACGCAGGTTAACGAAGTAAAGGGCATAAAGGGCCCTGACAAGTACATACCTCACTGCCTTGGCCACGAAGCGTCAGGCATAGTTCATGAAATCGGCCCCGGCGTAACCCGTATCAGGCCGGGTGATTACGTTGTTCTGTCATGGATAAAGGGCCCGGGCCTTGAAGTCCCATCAATGCAATATTTGCGGGGCGCCTCTAAAATAAACGCTGGCGCAGTAACCACATTTAACACGTTTTCCGTGGTTTCGGAAAACCGCATTACTAAAATTCCAAAACAGGTTCCAGCTGACGTTGCTGCGCTGCTTGGCTGCGCTGTCCCTACCGGTGCGGGAATGGTGAAGAATACCCTAAAAGCAGAGCCTGGCAGCAGCATTGCAATTTTCGGGCTTGGCGGTGTTGGGCTGAGTGCCGTATTGTTCGCAAGTGCGGTTGGCTGTGCCAAAATTATTGCTGTTGATATTCACGACTCAAAACTGGAGCTTGCGAAAAAGCTTGGTGCGACACATGTCATAAACAGCGCCAATGAGCAGGCTCTGGAAAAAATAAGGGCACTCACCGGGGGACTTATTGGGTCCGGTGCCGATTATGCAATTGAATCTTCTGGAGTAAGAGAGGTAATGGAGCTGGCATTCGAAGCCGTAAGATTCGGCGGCACCGCTGTGCTTGCAGGCAATATACGAAAGGGAGACAAGATTGCCATTGACCCGTACGCCCTTATACACGGGAAAAAGATTATTGGGACATGGGGCGGCGAAACTCGTACCGATGAGGACATACCTTTCTATGCCGAACAGTACTTGCAGGGCAAATTGAAAATTGACCAGCTAATTACGCACCGCTACAAACTTGAGGATATTAATGCGGCATTTACAGAACTTAAAGATGGCACTATGGGCAGGGCGCTGATAAAGCTTGGCGAAAAGCCTGATGAAGCGTAGCTAGCGTGGTTGCTTAGGAAGTATAACGAGAATTTACGGTGCGTTCCTGTGCCTTCTCAACTTGTACATGTTGCTGTCGGACTTAAGCTCGGCAGCCAATAAGCTGCTTTCTGCGCCTTTCCACTTGTCGTGAACTACTGAAAAGTTCCTGCCGCTTGCTACGCCTCTCCCTTGGGCTTGCAGCCAATTGATGCACCCGTAAATGTCATCCATACTTGTGCCTCCACCCTCCTGCTTCATAAACTCAACAGTTTTTTGGTAATTAATGGCACCAGCCCTTTCCTCGCCAGCCTCAAGCGTTTGGTAATGCGTTTTGCTCTTTGTCCAGCCAGGCCCCACAATGAATACGTTAAGGTCTTTTGCTTCATCATCCAACAGTTCGCACATTTTTATTAACATTATTTTTGAAGCCACATAAGCGGAGTAATTCGTGAATGGGTTATTAGCTCCAGGACCGGCAAAGAAGACAGCAGCGGCGCCTGTTTTATTTCTATACGGGTAAAGGCCGTGCAGCACGCGCAGCTGTTCTATCGCGTTTACATGAACAGACTCGCTCCAATAGTCAAAATCAATGTCAAAGAATTTGCCTATCGGGTTTGGGGTGCCGGCACACGAAATAAAAATGTCCCAAGGAAGGTTCAGGGCAGCATACGCCTTCAAAAACGCTGATACCTGCTCTTTTTTGGCAATATCACAAGGGAACAAACGGCAGTTCGGCAGCTTTTTAAGGCCATTGAGATGCTCTTCAGAGCGGTAAGTTCCTATTATCGCATACCCGTCTCTAGCGTACCTAAATGCCAGTTCCCTGCCTATGTCACTGCTAATGGAGCTTAAAACTACAACCTTAATGGTAGACATGCTAGCCATGTTTGGAGACAATTTAAATCAGCCCTCCCCTTCTTGAAAGTTCTTGAAAGTCGTTAACATCTATTTTTGAAAGGCTGTCAACGATTTTGTCAGCAATGGAAACATCCTGGTTCTTTGTGTGCTCTGTGAGCAGGGCTATGCACACCATGCCAGCATTTTTCGCTGCCAAAATGCCTGTTTCGGAGTCTTCTACTACAACGCATTCGTCTGGCTTCAGCTTAAGCCTTCCCGCAACCTCGAGGTAGATGTCTGGCGCAGGCTTGGTTTTTGTTACGTCCGAGCCCGTGACTACAGTCACGAATGTGTTTCCCAGCTTCAGAAAGTTCAGGACATTCCACACCTTTGTTTTTGAGCTGCTTGAAGCCAGGGCAACAATGTAGTTGTTAGCTCTCAGCTTTGCAACGAGCTCGTGGAAGCCAGGGTTTGGCTTAAGGTTGAGTTCCTCTATGGCTTTTTTGATGTACTCCTCGCGTTTTGCCACGAGCGCTTCAAGGTCGGCTGTGACCCCGTGCTGTTTTAAAATTTCGTCGTAAATCTGCCTTCCAGGCTTGCCTGTGTGCTTTAGGTATTCGCCTTTGCTGATGTTCAGACCAACGCTGTTCAGCACCTTTGAGTCAGCGACGAAGTTGAGCTGCGCAGTGTCTACAACAACCCCATCCATGTCAAAGATTACGGTTTTTATCATGCTAATCACTTCGGTTCCGGTTTCTGTGGCAGTATATAAATTTTATTTTGTTTACATATTGGCCATGCGCTGTTTAAAGGCAGCTTAAGGGATATTTTGGGTGAAGGCGTCGCAACCGAAAACTTTAAGTATGATTGCTTAGGGCTCTTTATTAGCCATTTTTCGGATAATCATATATTGCGTTTTTGTAAGTGGTGGGTGAAGTCTGCGTGAGGAAACTGTTTATCCCTGGGCCTGTTCAGGTGAGCAGGCGAGTTCTGGAGGAAATGGCCAGGCCGATGATGCACCACAGGTCTGCAGAATGCATAGCAATCATCAAAGAAATTAAGGGGTTGCTGTCGGATTTCCTTTATACCAACAATGATATTTTTCTGCTGACGTGCTCTTCGACAGGTGCTATGGAAGCCAGTATGCGAAGCTGCGTGGTTGGGAGCGTGTTGTGCGTCGCGAATGGCGAATTCGGAAGAAGGTGGCATTCCATAGCTGTTTCAAACGGCAAAGAGGCAAAGCTTTTGGATTTCGGTGATGGTAAATTAATTGATTACAGCTTGGTAGCCGAGGAGTTAAGGAAAGGCGGTTTTGACGCGGTTGCTTTTGTAGTCAATGAAACCTCTACAGGCATGGAAAACGATTCTAAAGCGCTCAAAAAGGCTGTTCAGTCTGTTTCGAAAGACATCATTATCTTGGCGGATGGCGTTTCAGCCGTGTTCGGAACTATGCTTGACATAGACGACTACGATGTACTCCTGTTTGCAACTCAGAAGGCACTCGCATTGCCTCCTGGCATGGCTATCATAATCGCGAATGACAAGGCAATTGAGCGTTCGAAGGCTGTTAAGGACAGGGGGTATTACTTTGACTTTCTTAACCTGAAAAAGCGGAGCGACGAGAACATGACCATAACAACGCCAGCCCTGCCCATAATTTACGCCCTAAGGTATCGCCTGCAAGAGATAAAGAAGCACGGCATTAACAGCTACATTGAGAACCACAATGCCAAGGCTGAGCTTGTCCGCAAGGAAATTCGCAAAATGGGCTTCGGGCTTTTCGTGCCAAGCAGCTATTCAAACACAGTCACTGTTATTTCCAACAACCTTGGCATTGACGTTGAGAAACTGATCAGGCTTCTTGGCGAAAAAGGATTCGCTATAGAAAACGGCTATGGCCCGTTGAAGAACAAAACATTCCGCATAAGCCACATGGGCGATATCACTTCCGAAGATACTAAGCAGTTGTTAAAAGAAATGGGAAAAATAATCAAAACTCTAACGTCTGAGCATAAGCATGAAACAGGTTAAGGTTTTTGCACCTGCGACTATAGCAAATATTGGTCCAGGGTTTGACATATTTGGGGTCGCGCTTTATAATATCGGCGACGTTGTAGAAGCAAGGTTAACTGATTCTTTTAAAGGCGTTAGGCTGGCAGAGGTAACGGTTGCGTCTGACAGCGCAGGCGTTAAAGACATGCCTAAGGATGAAGGCAACCTTGTTTTTCCTGTTGCCAAGCTCATCTACGAGGCAATTGGCAATCATGAAGTTGGGGTTGAAATCAGGCTTGTCAAGAGGATGGGCATAGGAACAGGGCTTGGCAGCAGCGCCTCAAGCTCTGTTGCTTCTGCTGTTGCAGTTAACGAGGTGCTTGGCGGTATTTTAGCCCGTGATAGCGTGAAGATGCTGGCTGCTGTTATTGAGGGCGAGTACATTGCTTGCGGCTCAAGGCACGCTGATAATGTTTTTCCAAGCCTGCTCGGCGGTTTAGTCTTTGTTGAAGACGCTGCCTCTTTTAAGTTCAAAAAATTCGGGGTTGGAAAGGACGCGTTCTTTGTCATTGCCTCTCCCGACTTGGTTGTGAGCACTCGAGAAGCCAGGGAAGCCCTGAAGGCTTCGCCTTACAACATTAAGGAGCTTGTAAGGTTTTCAAGCTCAACTGTAAAGCGCTTCATTGAATCTGGTACAGGCAGCCGCTTTAATGCCCAGATACCGGATTCTGTAGTGGGCAGCGGCTCAAGAAGCGTTGTCAAGGCCTACATTGAGGGAACTCTGGATGTTTTAAGCGGGCTGCTTAATAATGATGTTGAAGCGCTAGGCAGGGGCACGCTGAAGGATGGCATTGTGACGCCTGTGCGTGCCAAACTGATTCCGGGTTATGATGCAGTTAAGGAGGCTGCACTTGGGGTAGGTGCCAAGGGCTTCTCTATATCCGGCTCAGGCCCTTCTGTTTTCGCAGTTGCTTACAAGGAAGACTGTGAGAAAGTGAAAAATGCCATGTTGGGCGCTTTTGAAAGGCACAAGATAACGGCAAAAGGGCACATTTCTGCAGTGAACAACAACGGCGCCTTGGTTGTTGAGTAAAGGAATAACGTCTGCTTTGAAACTTTGAAATCTTGCTGTCCCTGTTTGTTGTTGCTGTTTTCATACGTAGAAATATATTTAAAGAAAGGCTTTTAGCTGCATTCTCAGCTGTAGATTATCAGGTTAAAAATGAAGCTGTCTGACTATGTCATAGAGTTTTTGGTGCAGCGTGGCGTTAGGCACGTTTTTCTTATATCCGGAGGAGCGGTTGCGCACCTTGTTGATTCTGCTGCCAGGAACCCAAAAATTACGTATGTTTGCCCAGAGCACGAGCAGAATGCCGGAGCAGCTGCTGACGCTTATTCAAGAATTACGGAGAACTTAGGCGCCGTCCTTACCACGAGCGGGCCTGGTGCCACTAACCTTGTGACGAGCGTTTGCAATTCCTATTTTGACTCAATTCCTGTTATTTTCATCACAGGCCAGGTTGCAACATTTCGCATAAGACCCAACGAGAGGCTTCGCCAGAAGGGTTTTCAGGAAACTGATGTTATTTCAATATTTAAGTCAATCACTAAGTACGCAACACAGCTTAGGAAGGCAGAGGACATTAAATGTGTCCTTCAGGAAGCAGTCTATGCAGCCACGTCAGGGCGCATGGGCCCTGTCCTAGTTGATATTCCAGATGACATTCAACGCGCCGAGATTGACCCTGATAAGCTACGTGAATTTGTTCCCCCCTCTGCTCACGCTAACAGCGATTTTTCGGCTGTTAAGGACATTTTTGCGGCAATAAGGTCTGCAAAAAGGCCTGTCCTGATTCTCGGAGCCGGCGTGAGGCTTTCTGGAACAATCCTTGAAGCTTTGAAGTTTGCAGAATACTTCCGAATTCCTCTCCTGCTTACCTGGGGAGCGACGGACATCGCAGAATACAGCCATGAGCTCAACATGGGCGGTCTTGGGGTTTGCGGCCCAAGAGGGGGTAACTTTGCAGCCCAGACATCAGACCTTGTTGTTGCACTTGGAACAAGGCTTTCACAGATGATCACAGGCGGTAAGCAGAACCTTTTTGCACCTAACGCTAAGAAAATCATGGCAGACATTGATCCTGAAGAGCTTAACAAGTTCGGTCCGAATGATGTTGTTCTCGACTTGAAGATTCAGTGTGACTTGAGGGAGTTCTTTGCGGAGTGTGAAAGGCTCTACACCCCTGGCGAGAAGGACAGATTTATGGAATGGAGGCAGCAGATTAATGAATGGCGGAGAATATACCCAACCTGTCCTCAATCAAACTATGAAAAGAAGGAAGGTGTTGACGCCTATGTCTTCGTAAAGGAGCTTTCTAAGGCCGCAAATGAGGGGGATATGATATTTACCGATGCGGGCGGCAACCTGAGCCAGACCATGCAGGCCTTTGAGGTCAAGAAAAGGCAGCGGCTCATCTCCGCCTGGAACCACTCACCCATGGGCTATTCACTTCCTGCATGCATCGGTGCCGCATTTGCCCTCAGCAAGGACAGCAGCAATAACATCCTTTGCATCATTGGCGATGGCGGTCTGATGCTGTGCCTCGAGGAGCTTTCCGTAATTGTGAAGCACAAGCTGCCGATCAAGATATTTATTTTCAACAACCACGGCCACGGAATCCAGAAGCAGACTCTTGACACGTGGCTGAACTCTCACTACGTGGCTGTAGACGAAGCTTCTGGCCTCGCCTTTGCTGATTTTGACAAAATAGGCCCAGCTTTCGGACTTCCGACCGTTATCATAAGAAACCACGAAGAACTTAAGGCAAAACTCGACCAGGTTCTTGACATGAGAGGGCCTGTTTTGTGCAACGTTAAAATTGCTGTTGACCAGAGGATTGTGCCCATGCTCAAGTTTGGCGCAGGGCTCGAGGACCTTGACCCGAAGTTGCCAAGGGAGGATATAGAGTCTATCATGGCGATTGTTAAGGGTTAACTGGGCTTACCGCAAACAATATAAATTTATAAAGTCAGTTCAATGTGTAATTCAATGTGTAATGATAAGCTGATGCTGTAAGCTAAGGCTAAGTTGTGAATGGGCTGCTGGGATGGATTTACTTGTTGCGAAGGGAAGGGACCTTAAGAAGGAGGAGTTTCATGACAAGCATGAGGCTTTTACCGACAAGGCATACGCGGATGGCGACCTGCTGCCTGACAGGTATGTGTTTGTGCTCACCAACCTCTGCAACCTAAGGTGCAGTTTCTGCTTTCAGAAAAAGGACCCCAGGAAAGATGCCATGACTACCGAGGGCTGGATTAGCCTTGCAAAGCAGCTTCCTGAATACGCCAGGGTGACAATGACAGGCGGGGAGCCGTTGGCGTTTCGCGGCTTTAAAGAAGTGTTTTCCTACGTGGCTGAGCGTTTTGACTGCAACATGGTTTCAAACGGGTTGCTCTGGAAGGAGGAATTGGTTGATTTTGTCCTCTCGTATCCAAAATTCAGGGTGCTTTCCATTTCGATAGACAACATTGGCAACACGCTGAGGGACGTGAGCCCCAACCAGTGGAAGCGAGCTGAAGAGATGATGAGGTACTTTGTTAAAAAGCGGGATGAGCTCAATTCCGGCTGCGTGCTGGAGGCCAAAACAGTAGTGCTGGATGATAATGCCGAGGATTTGCTTGCAATTCACAAATACTGCATTGAAGAGCTTGGCTGCGACCACCACTCCTTCCAGTTTCTGAAGGGCTCGCCAATCCAGCACGCTGATTTTATGTTCCAATTTGAGGATATTTTGAAAGAGTCCCATGCCGTTACTTACAAAAAATTTGATATCATAAAGCAGCAGTTGGATCTGGTAAGAAAGTACAACCTTAAAACAGGAAAGGTTGCCTTCTCGCACCCCATCATCGGCTCGTTGATGTCAGAAAATCCCCTTCCGAACATTTCATACCTGAATGAGAGCAGGCACATTAAGGGAAATTACATGCCCTGCAAATTTCCGTGGTCAAGCGTGCATATTAATGTTGACGGAAACCTTTTTCCGTGCATGGCAGTTTCAATGGGAAATGTTAAGGAAACTCCCCTTCGTGACATAATATTTGGCGAGCAGTTTACGAGGTTTAAGCGGCTTATAAGGGACGAGGGCACTGTTGAGGGGTGTAACCGCTGTGGCTGGCTAAGGCCAATTCCGAACCTGCGGCAGCAGGAGCCGGAAAAGCAGGTGCAAGTGGCTGTGTCGGAAAGTGAATGATTTATGCCAAAGAAAGTTGTTATTCTTGGCGCGTCTGGATTCGTCGGCGGCTGGCTGCTGAAGCGGTTCCTGTCAGATTCGCCGTATACGGCGGTTGGTTACTCATCTGCGGATTGCAACCTGCTCTCCCCGGGCTCGATTCGCAAAGCACTGTCATCTGTCACTTCAGAAGACGTTATCGTTATGCTGTCGTGCATTACACGCCTTAGGGAAAATTCGTTTGAGTCCATGCTTAAAAACATCAAGATGGCAGACAACATTGCCTGTTTTGTCGAGAGCCATCCTGTGTCCCATTTTATTTACTTTAACACTGTTGACGTTTATGGGCTGATTCCGGAGGGGACTGTTATAAGTGAGAGTCTTCCGCCAAATCCGCATGATTACTACTCAATTTCCAAGCTTACAAGCGAGTTTATTCTTAAAAAGGCGTTATCGGAGAAGAATATACCTTTCCTTTCGCTGAGGTTTTCCGGAATTTACTGCCCTGGCGATGAGGGAAAAAGTACTATCAACGCCTTGTTATATTCCCTTTTTGACACAGGAAAAATCACAATCTTCGGTGACGGGAAGAGTACCAGGGATTTTGTATACGTTGATGACGCTTACAGGATAGTGGAAGAGGCTGTCAAGCGGCCATTGAACGCAACTGTGAACGTAGCTACCGGGAAAAGTTATTCAATTCTTGAAGTAATAGAAACCATTAAGTCATTAATCGATAAAAAATTCACTATCGAGTTCAAGCCAATAGACTCCAAAGCCGAGAAAAGGCAAGGGAATATGGTGCATGATATTTCCCTCTTTCAGAAGTTGTTTCCCAATTTCGTTTTTACAAGCCTTAAAGCAGGACTGTCCCGGAACATCAAGCACATTACAAGCATTACGAGCATTACAAGCAAAAAAGATTAAATCCTGTCAAATTCCTTTTTCAGTTCTGCGTAATTTTTGCATGTAACGTCAATGTATGCGGCACCAACATTTTTTGCAAACAACGCATCATCTTCGCTATCGCCTATTATGACGACCTTGTCAAAATCGCTGATGCTTATTCGCAACTCTTGAAGAGCATGGAGGAGCATACTAGGGCTGGGCTTCCTTCTCGTTTTTTTCTTTACAAAATCCGGATTGAATTTAACTTCTTTTCGCAGGGCAGCATAGCTTGCATCAGCATCTGGGCAGTACTGCCAGCTGTCTATTGCAATCCCTTCTTCTTTCAATAACTTGCCTATGTGCCTGTTTACTTTTTCCACAGTTTCTGTGCCAAAATAGCCCCGCGCAACCCCTTGCTGGTTTGAAATTACCACCTTGACCGTGTCGTATTTTGTTTGTACATAGCTGATAAGGTTGGTAACGTCTTTTTTTAGCCTTATCTGCTTTTCCCATAGCTTCTCTTTGCCGAGGAATGGCACATTTTCTATCAGGGTTCCGTCCCTGTCTATTCCCAACAGGAGCTTTTCCCGCTTTACTTTTTCCTGTATGTACCTGATTACATCTGTTGTCGACAGCTTCTCGTCATTTGTGTACCTGATTTCACCGCCTGCTGAGGTTATAGCCTCCCTCTCTGCGGTAATTCCTGGCGTTGTCTTGCCTATGAAATCTGGGCCTTTTATGTAATAAGACGGCTTCAGCTTTTCTATTACCTCAGTTGCACGCTCGAGGTCGCTGATAAACACGTAATCGACATACTCAATGCTTGCAACAGAGTAGGCCCGCAGTTTCTCTGAAAAGATTGGCCTGCCGCTGCCTTTCCTTGCCGCCACGAATCTGTCCGAAGTCACAGATACGAAAAGACAGTCACACAGTTTTTTTGCTGACTCAAAGTGTTTAATGTGACCCGGATGCAAAAAGTCAAAGCCGCCGGCGCAAAGGCCTGCTTTTTTGTTTTGCCTCTTCAATTCAGAAATCCTCTTGGCCGCCGTGCCTATATCCACTATTTTCTCAGACTTGAATTCATCAGTGTTTGCTTTCATAGTCTCCCAATCATCTTTCCTTGTCACTTTTGGCCGCCACCGCTTCAGCTTCCGAAATAAGCTCTGAAGAACATCTTCGGTATTGCTATGCAAACCCCAATAATGTTCTTTACCCTGAAAATGTTTGTCGCCGAGCCCTCCTCCTCCTGAATCAGCACTGGCACCTCAAGGTAAGAATGCTTCTGCTTGCTCTTAAGCAACTGAAGTAATACCTCTGCATGAAAAGCAAAGCTGCTTGTTGTTATTTTAACCTGCCTGGCCAGGCTGAGCTTATAAAGTGCCAGGCCGTTATAGTACTTTACGTTCAGGCCAAATAGTAAATTCAGCATGGTTGTATAAAGGGTTGAAACAAGTCTCCTTACAATTGGCCTTACTTCAGGATTCATAGTATAGGAATTCAGAATGTCGGCATCACCTATCCTTCCAAGCATCCGCGCAATAGATTCTGCCGGTATTCCGTTATCGCCTGTCAGCAACATAATGTATTCTTTAGTGGCAAGCCTTATGGCTTCCCTGTACACCGCACCCGGCCCGCGGTTCGTTTTAAAATGAACTACCCTTATTCTTGGGTTCCTTTTGGCAAAATCTTCTGCAATTGCGCCTGAACTGTCCCTGCTACCGTCGTCAATTACGATTAGCTCATAATCAGCAACAAAGCGTTTTACAGTGTCATTTATAGTTGTAATTGAGTTGCCTAAGTTACGCTCCTCGTTGTAGGCTGGTACTATCAGGGTTATTGATGCCGCTTTTTTCATGCTTGCCCAATCTCAGAATGATTTTGCGAAGCTTTAAAAACTTTTTTGTGGCATTTGCCACGTTAAAAAGGCCTTTCCAGCTTCTTATTATTATGCTGTCACATAGTCATAGTCATATTTTGTATATCCTTATTCTGTTCCTATGGTACAGCAGATTGGCTTGAGCTTCGTCCTCTGTCAGGTTGTGCACCAACGTAATGGCTTTGCTGCCATTAATGGTGTTTCTGTATATGTCAAATAAGTCATCATTAATTAGGATGTGACTGATGTTGAGATCCTTCAGCCGCCTTAATAAGTCTGTAGTATTGCTCATGCTCCAGTAGTCGATGTAATTCTGGTGGGGTGAGCTTATAACGTATTCCCTGTTTAGGAAATAGCCCCTTGGCTCGTTAAACAGCAGCACTACAGAATCTGGTGTTGTGTTGGCATTTATCCAGGAAGCTGCGCCGTGAGCGTTGTAGTCTTTAAGCTGGTCATAGTATTCACCTTCACTTTCTCCAGACAAAAAGTAGTTGACACTCTTCGCGTTTATACCATACCATATTGCGGCATTAAATGCTAGCGAAACTATAAGCATCAAGAAAATGGCTGCTTTTAGTATCCTATACTTGGACATTGAATCAATAACCATGGCTGTGGCCGCGCTTAACAAGGCTATTCCTGGGAACATGTACCTCAGCACAGGGTGGACCCAGAACTGTACCATAAGGATGGCCGTGGCCATTACAAAGATTATGCTCCACGCTCTTATGTCCTTAACACCCTTGTAAAAGAAAATCAGCAGGGGTATTATCATGATGAAGAATGGCGTGAGACCGATAACGGTGCCAAACGGCTTGCTGTTGAAGGTTATGTTCCAGTGCACAAGCAGGACGTTGGCCATGTTTTTGCCAAGGCCGACATACTTATGATACGCTTCGTACGCGATGTCGTGCGAGGGCAAAAGGTAGTTCCCGCCAAAGATGCTGTGGCCTAAGGGGTAAACAGGGTTGCCTGTGTGAATGTAGCTTCTTGCGAGCCAGGGCATAGTGAGAAGCAGCACAACAGCAGCCAGCAGGAAAATCTCGATGCACGCTTGTTTTACGTTGACCTCTTTCTTGTACAGCAGCCTCGACAGCACCATGCCTATTACAAAGGCAAAGGCAACAAAGACGCCTGTCAGCTTTACAGCCGTTGCTAATCCTATCAGAATTCCGCATAACAGCGTCAGCAAAATTCTTCGGCGGCTGTCACTTTCATGGGCGTACTTGAACAGGACCAGGACAGCTGCGAGGAAGAAGTAAGCCACGCTTATGTCAACCATTGTCTGCGGCAAGCGCTCAATCATCACAGGCGCTGTAAAAAAAAGCAGAACCCCTGTTATCGCTGCTGATTCTGAGCTTTTTTTCCTGATAAGCGCGTATATCGCGAGGCTAGCGAGGATGCCGAACGAGTAAGCTATGAGGGGCGAAAGATTTGGCGTTGAGAAAAGCTCTGAGATTGTGTACAGCATCGTCATGCCTTGTGGCATCGTTGTGTACATCTGGCTTGGCTGGTAAACGAGGCTGTGGCTACCGGCGTACACTTTCGCAAACGCGAGATGGTAAACCATTGAGTCAAACTCGTACACTGGCGAAAGGGCGGGGATAAAGTTGATAAGTACGAAAAATATGCACGCGAGGAGCAGCACGCCAGCCAGGGTTGGCTTTAGCGTTTGCCTAATGTATTTGCCAAGCAACATGGCAAGCTGGCAGAAGCGCTTTACTTCTTTGAAAAAAAGCACAACAGCTACTACGGCCATTGCGATGTAAAATCCACTGTAAAGCAGCTTGAACGTGCCTAGCAGGATTGTCAGGTTCATTATAACGCCTGCCCCTAATGCAACGCTGATGAGAAATTCCTCAAGTTTGCCAAGGTCTGTTTTGAATATTGCAAGTATTCTCCTGCCGATGCTAAAAGTAACCACTAAAAATATGAGCAGCATGGTAAGGCTTACAATGGAAATTAGCAAAGACAAAGGCAGTCACCTCAGGTAGTATGCAATTATTTCAAATGCCTTCACCCAGTAGTAGGCGAGAAAAACAATAACCATCCATAACAACGCAAGAACTAAGCCAGCCCTTTTCATTTCGCCTTTGGCAAGAACGGGCTTATATAAACTTAATGCTCAACTTAACGCCTGCCCGCAAAGGCAAAGGCACAAATAACTCTTTCAAGCAAGCCGGCAAAATAAATAGCTTTAAAAAGAAAAGTATTGTTCCTTTTTTGAAATGGATAGGGCGAAAGCAGAAGCTATTGAAAGAATAAGGTCACAGTATTCACTCGAGCGTTTAAAACAAATGCTTGATAAATTTAGAAATTTGAAAATCCTGGTGATTGGCGATGCCATCATAGACGAGTATCATTTCACTACCCCGAAAGGCAGGGCAGTAAAGGACCCTATCCTTTCTGTCGACTACATTAAGCACGAGGCCTATGCAGGTGGAGTGTTTGCCATAGCAAACCACTTGAGTGATTTTGCAGATAGCGTTACTTTGCTTACAATGCTTGGAGACAGGGACGACAGGAAAGATTTTATTGCCAACGCACTCAACAAGAATATAGTTACTAAATTTTTTGTCAAACAAAATTCTCCTACGACAGTTAAAAAGCGGTATTTGAATGCCCTTCGAAATGAAAAGCTGTTCAAGGTCGAATACCTAAACGATGCCCCCATATCGGAGGAACTTGAAAGAAGCATACTCAACTTCTTGATTGAGGAACTGCCTAAATTTGACTTGGTCGTGGTAGGTGATTTTGGCCACAGCCTCATTACAGAAAACATGATAAACGTGTTGGAGGGAAAATCAAATTACATCACCGTAAACGTCCAATCCAATAGTGCAAATCTCGGTTTTAACTTTGTTACAAAGTATAAATCCCCAAATTACGTCACTATGGACATACCTGAGCTTCAATATGCCGTGTCTGACAGATTCAACGAAGTGCCTGTGCTGGCTGCAAAGCTTTATGCCAAGACGCGTTTCAAAAAATTTTTGGTAACAATGGGCGGGGCCGGCGCTGGCTACTTCAATGCGGGCAGACCAACATTTTTCCCTGCATTTGCGAGCAGGCCGCTGGACGTTGTTGGCGCTGGCGATGCGGTTTTTTCCATTACCTCACTGCTCGCTTACTGCAATTACGATGAGCTAATACCATTTATTGCCAATTGTGTTGGCGGCATTGCCGTTTCCTACATGGGAAACAAGGAGTACATAACAAAAAAGAAGCTGCTTGACTTTATTGAGCAAGTTTACAACGGGGATGTTCATATGCAGTAAAATATGCAGTAAACAGAACGTTATCAACTGCTTGGTTTCAGAAAGGCCCTGTGAAGCTCGGGTCTGGCACGTCCAGATATTTTGGCTCTTTTTTCTCTTCTTCTTCAATAAGCTCCCCTGCTTTGTCGCGTTTTCCAACCATTTCGCAGGCTGTTTTTATGACATCGGTGTGCCTCGGATAATAGTAGTTGGCAAGTGCCGGCGTGGATGGCGTTGGTATGTCGGGGGATGTGATTCTGCGGGGAGCGACAATCATATGGTCAAACGCCTCTTCTGAAACTCGCGCTACGACATCTCCTGCAAGGCCTACAGAGTAATAGCCCGAGTCTGCAACTAGCAAGCGCCCTGTTTTTTTGACTGATTCAATGATTTTTCCGTAATCAAGCGGCTTTACAGTTCGGATGTCTATGACCTCTGCTGATATCCCTGCTTTTTCCAAAACGGTTGCAGCCCTCAAAGCCTCCACAGCCATGTAGGAGGTTGCCGCTATTGTAATGTCGGTTCCTTTTCGTATCACGCTTGCCGCACCAAGAGGGACTGTGTAGGGCTCCTGAGGCACATACCCTGTCATGCTGTGCAGCCACCTGTGCTCTATGAATATTACCGGGTTGTTGTCCTGTATGCTTGCCATTAATAGGCCTTTGGCATCGTGTGCCGTGCTTGGCATCACTACCTTTAATCCTGGTATGTGGGCCAGAATGGCTTGCAGGTTTTGCGAGTGCTGGGCTCCCTGTCCCCAGCCCCTTCCGATTACTGCCCTGATTACCAAGGGGACCTTCATTTGGCCGCCAAACATGTAGTGCCACTTTGCAGCGTTATTGACAAGCTGGTCCATCGCCAGCAGCAAGAAGTCAATGCGCTGGTGCACCATTATGGGCCTCATGCCCTGAATTGCAGCTCCTATGCAAACGCCGGTGACTCCCCCTTCTGATAGCGGCATGTCCAGCACCCTCATTTTGCCGTACTTTTCGCGCAGGCCCTTGGTTGTGCCGAAAACGTGTTTCGGGTCGGGAACGCCCTCGCCGATAATGAAAACAGAAGGATCCTCTTCCATGCTTTGGTCTATTGCTTCCTGTATCGCTGCAGCATAAGTTATTTCTCTTGTCCGCTCAACGTCTCTTTCAGCCATTTTCCAAAACTTTAATGTATGTTGCTTGTGGTTGTTTGCTCAATCGGCATAAAGGTACTCGTGAAGGGCGCGTTTTTCCGGGAAGGGGCTTTTTTTGGCGAATGCTACGGCCTCTTCAACCTCTCGCATGATTTCCAAGTCTAGCTTTTCTAGCTCTTCCCCTGTTGCTACCTTTTTCGTGAGCATGGCTTCTTTAAATCTTTTAATTGGGCATTTCTCCATCCACTCCAGAATTTCCCTTTCAGAGCGGTAACCAAGGTCTTTGTCTTCGTTTGGGCCACAATGCTCCAGCCACCTGTAAGTTGAGAATTCTATAAATGCCGGGCCGGTGCCTGATCTTATGTTTGCAATGGCTTTTTTTGTAGTTTCATATACCGCAATGACATCATTGCCGTCTGCCCGATAAGTTTGTATGGCGTGGGCCTCTGCCAGTTTGCCTATTTCCCTGTTAGGCTGCCTTTCTGGCAGGGAGGTTTGGCAGGCGTAGAGGTTATTTTCGCATACAAACAACACAGGCAGTTTGTGCAGCGAAGAAAAATTTAGGGCTTCGTGGAATACCCCCTCCTCCACTGCCGAGTCTCCAAAAAAGGCGACTGAAATGCCTGGCTTGTTTTGCGCTTTCAATGCGAAAGCAATTCCCACGGCAACTGGTATTGTGCCGGCAACCAATGGGGTCGCGGCTATGAAATTCACAGCCAGGTCTATCAGGTGCATTGAGCCTCCTCTTCCCTTTGAACAGCCTGTTGCTTTTCCGTAAAGTTCAGCAAGCATGCCTTTCAGGCTTCCCCCTTTTGCAAGGTAATGCCCATGGGCGCGGTGGTTCGAAAAGACACAGTCTTCCTTGACCAAGTTTAGGCATACCCCTGCGGAAACGGCTTCCTGCCCTATGCACAGGTGAGTTGGGCACCTCATCTCCTGTTCATGATAAAGCTCAACAATTTTCTCTTCTGCTCTTCTGATCAAAAGCATACTTTTGTAAAGTTCAATCAGAGTATCGTTGGAGAACTGATTTTCCATTTTGCTGTCGGCACGGCATAGTCTTTAAAAATCTTGTGCTGGTGCAACAATGAGATTGGCAGGGCTTAAACAGTTGAATAAGCCAGGAGACTTACGCCCAGAATTATGCTTGAAATGCCAAGCCACTTGAACCTGTTCATCCTTTCCCTGAGGAACTTCATTGAAAGCAGAGAGACCCAGATGTAAGTAAGGGAGGTAATCGGATAAACCAAGGAAAGGCTCGCATTCTTCAAGGCCCACAGGTAAACAGGGGTTGGAGCTGCGTAAAGGAACACGCCAACAAGAAGGTTTGTATTTTTTATAATGCCTCGCAGTTGCTTAAGAATATCAATGGAAAGCGAAAACTCTGAAGCGCCTTTCTTAAAGAACAAGGCCCCAAACGCTGCTGTAACCGTAAAGACAGCTACAATCCCCGCAACCACTATTGTTTCAACCATGCTCAGCACCGTAACCAACAAGGCTCACTCCAAGAACTATAAAGCCAACTCCAGCCCAGCTTATCAGCGGCAGCCTCTCGCTAAAAAAGAAAAAAGCTACAAGAGCAACCCATATGTAGCTTAAACCAATGAAAGGGTAAACAACTGAAAGTTCTGCGCGCTTCAAGGCACACATGAGCAGGATTGCCGCTATGAGGTAAAAAAACAATCCAATAAGAACAGGATAGTTTGTAATAAGAGCTAAAGGCTCAAGCCTCAGCGAACCAGCGCCAAGCTTGTACAGGTACTGCCCTGCTGTTGAAAAAACGGTGAACAGAACCATTAACACAATGGCAAAAGACCTTGTTTTCATATAGCACCAAATTCATGTAAGGCCGGAATAGAAGCTCCTTACTGCGTCGCATACAACTTCAAGCTCCTCATCCGACAATTCCGGATAAATGGGGAGGCTCAATATTCTCTTAGCCTGAGCTTCTGCTACGGGAAAATTCCCCTCCTTGTACCCCAGCAGAGAGGCAGCCTCCTGCAAGTGGATAGGAATAGGATAATGCACCTTAGTTTCAACACCCAGCTTTAACAGGTGCTGCATCATCTCATTCCGCCTTTCGCACTGCACAATAAACGTGTGGTACACTGGCTCTTCACCTTGCGCATCAACAGGAACCTTCACAACACCGTGCAATCTTTCCCTATACATGGCCGCCATTTCCCTTTTTCTCCTATTCCAGCCATCGAGGTACCTAAGTTTAACGTTGAGGATAGCAGCCTGCAGATTATCCAGCCTTGAATTATAACCCCACATCTCGCATTCATCCCTGTTTTTCAATCCGTGGTTCCTGATTTTCACCAACTTTTCATAAAGGGCTGTATCGTTTGTGGTTATAGCGCCTCCGTCCCCGTATGCGTTAAGCGTTTTCAGGGGATGAAAACTGAAACATCCGGCAATCCCAAAAGAGCCTGCCTTTTTGCCATTATATGAAGCCCCTACTGACTGCGCCGCATCTTCGATGACGTAAAGGCCATGCCGCTTTGCAATATCCAGTATGGCACTCATGTCTGCCGGCCTTCCGGTAAGGTGAACAGGCATTATTGCCTTCGTCCTTCCCGTAATAGCCTCTTCTATTTTATTCGGATCTATATTGTAATCATCCCTGACGTCGGCAAAAACAGGCTTTGCACCAGCGGCAATTATTGCCCCAGCAGTTGCCAGAAAAGAATTAGGTGCGGTTATCACCTCATCACCGCGGCCAATGCCTAACGCCTTCATAACCAGAAACAAGGCATCTGTTCCGTTAGCAACGCCAACTGCGTATCTGCAGCCGCAGTAGCTGGCGAAATTTTGTTCGAACTCTTTCAGCTCATTCCCGAGAATAAAGCTTCCAGATTGACAAACGTCATCTATTTTTTTGAGAATTTCATCCCTCAGCGAGTTAAACTGGGCCGCTATATTTACAAATTTAACTGTTTTCATCTGAAAAACTCCTTCACTTTTTGAATGACGTACTCCTTCTGTTCGCCAGTAAGATGCTGATGGACAGGCAGCGAAATAATGTGGTCTGCCTGGTATTCTGTTGCTGGAAAGTCTCCTTTGACATAACCGAGGTATTCGCTTGCTTTTTGCAAATGAAGCGGAATTGGGTAATGAACCTTAGCATCTATTCCTTGTTCCATAAGAAATTTAAGCAGCTTATCCCTATTTTTCACCATAATCACGTAATTATGAAACACATTTTTGTAACCCTTCCTTCTTGGAGGAATGGTAATGTCCGGTATCTTTGAAAATTCGTCATCATATAGCTTGGCATTTTCAATCTTGGCATTTATAATCCAGTCAACATGCCTGATAAGGTGGTTGCCAACAACAGCATGAAGGGTGTCCAGCCTGCTATTGTAGGCATAAAACTCGCATTCGTCACGGCTTATCAGCCCGTGGTTTCTAAGAAGCAACAATTTACCCCTCATCTTTTCCGAGCTTGTTACGACCATACCTCCATCTCCCCAAACGTTTATCGGTTTAAGGGGATGAAAACTGAAGCAGCCTGTCACTCCAAAAGAGCCAACCTTCTTGCCATTTACCTCGGCGCCAATTGCCTGACATGCATCCTCTACCACAGGAATGGCATGCTTTTTAGAAAGCAGCATTATCTTTTCCATGTCTGCAGGGCACCCATTTAAATGCACCGGGATAATTGCCTTGGTTTCCCCAGTTATTGCCGCTTCAATAAGGCCGGCATTTAGTGTGTAGTTATCATCTACATCAACAAAAACAGGTCTTGCACCAACAGTCGCGATTGCTCCAGCCGTAGCATAAAAAGAATTTGCAGCAGTAATAATCTCATCGCCTGAACCAACTCCCAACGCGATTAGCGAAAGCCTCAGCGCATCAGTGCCGCTACCAACACCAACGCCGTACTTTGTTTGAATCACCGCAGAAAAATTTTCCTCGAATTTTTCAAGTTCCCTGCCAAGGGTAAAATCACCGCTTTTAACAAGTTTTCTTATGTCACTAAGTATCAAATCCGGATTATTAAACTGCTCCTTAAGGTACGAATAGCCAACCTCCATCGGTTACGGGCGATTACGCTTCGTATATTAATCTTTTGGTTAGCATTGGAAAAAACAAAAGCTTTTAATAAGATAATTTGGCGAACATGCCCAAATGGAAAGGGGGCATTTATGAAGAAATCAAAAATAGCATCGGTAGCGACAGATGCGCGTAGAGGCAGCAAGGCTGCCTCTAAATCGTTGTCCGTCATTATCCCAGTATACAATGAAGAAAAAAACTTGGCAAATGCTGCTAAGACGATAAACTCAGCAGTGAAGAAGTTCTTCTATGATTACGAACTAATAATCCTCAATGACGCAAGCACAGATAAAACGGCAGCAATCGCAACCGCATTAGCCAAAAAGGATTCAAAAATAAGATTTGTTGATTTTAAAATAAATCGTGGATTCGGAGCAATGTATAGGGAAGGCGTTACACGGGCAAAAAAGGAGTACCTTATGATGGTTCCGGGTGATAACGAGATTCTTGGCGAGTCGATAGAAAACATACTGTCACACACTGGAGAAGCCGACGTAGTGCTCTCCTACACGGTAAACAAGGAAGCAAGACCACTGTTAAGGCAGGTAGTGTCCACTTTTTTTACTAGCCTCCTAAATTTTTTATTCGGCTTCAAGCTTAAATACTACATAGGCATGGTCTTATATAAAACAGCCCTTGTACAAAATGTGAAAATGACAACGAACAGCTTTGCATTTCAGGCGGAGATCCTGATTCGCCTGCTTAAAAGCGGCTATTCGTACAAAGAGGTTCCCATGATGATAAGGCAATATAAAGGTTCACTGAAAAACCTTTTTCGGATTAAGAACTTAATTGGCGTGTTAGTGACTGTATTGCGGCTGCTTTTTGACGTATACATCCGCAAGGAAACAACATTGGGAAAAACTCAGCTTTAAACTGAATTTAATTATGCCTAAACCATTCAATCGTGCGCTTCAGGCCAGCGTCAACGCTTACCTTCGGCTGCCAGTTAAGCAGTTTCTTTGCCTTGGAAATGTCAGGGCATCTTGTCTTAGGGTCATCAACAGGCAAAGGCTTGAATGTTATCTTGCTGCCGCTGCCGGTAAGTTTCAAAATCTTCCCTGCAAACTCCAAAACAGTGTACTCATCAGGATTGCCAAGGTTAATAGGCTCACTAGCCTTTGACAGCATCAGCCGGTAAATACCCTCAACAAGATCGGTCACGTAACAAAAGCTTCTGGTCTGGGAGCCGTCACCAAAAACAGTAAGTGGCTTTCCTGAAAGGGCCTGCGTAATGAAAGCGGGAACAACACGGCCATCATTTTTGCGCATGCACTCACCATAAGTGTTGAAAATCCTGGCTATTTTCGTGTCCGTTTTATGAACGCGGTGGTAAGCCATTGTGAGCGCCTCTGCAAACCTCTTTGCCTCATCGTAAACACCCCTGGGCCCGATAGGGTTAACATTGCCCCAGTAGCTTTCAGGCTGGGGATGAACAAGAGGATCACCGTAGACCTCTGAGGTTGAAGCAAGAAGAAAAACAGCCTTCTTAACCTTTGCCAAGCCAAGCATGTTATGAGTTCCCAAACTCCCAACTTTCAGCGTCTGGATAGGAAAAGCCGCATAATCAAAAGGCGATGCAGGACTAGCAAAATGAAGCACGTAATGAACAGGCTCTGGTATCTCAATGGGCTTCGTAACATCATGGTTAATGAAAACAAAATCGCTGTTGCCCTTAAATTCAGTTATGTTCCTGCCGCTCCCGGTAAGGAAATTGTCAACGCAGACAACCCTGAAGCCCTTATCCAAAAGAAACCTGCACAAATGGCTGCCAATAAAACCGGCTCCGCCAGTAACGAGAACAGTTTTCTTCATTTTTGTTTTATTTATTCGTATGTTTTTAACCTTTGCTACTGCAGCTTATTCTGCTAAGGCTCAAACTCCTTCCTCGCCGCTTCAAGCGCCTCAATCCAGCCTATGTCAAACCACTTTTCAGTGTAAACGTGGCCAAGGACCTTCTCAAGCTTCATAAGCCACACAAGGAAAAAGCCCATCTTGTCAGGGCTGTTCTTTTCCGCAATGTATTTTTTAACCAAGTTAAGCTTTTGCTGCGGAAAAAAATAAATGCCCAAAGAGATCAAAGTGGATTTTGGCATAGGAGATTTTTCCATAAACTCAACAAACTCGTTAGTCAGCTCATCAATCACGACGCTTCCAGATTCTCTCGCAGCCTTGTAAGATTTTGACTCATACAGCGGATTCAATATCTGCTTCTGCCGCATGAAAACATTGTAAGCAGGAAGAAGAGAGAAATTGAACAAGTTGTCTCCAGCAACAACAAGAAGGCCATCATCGATACCTTCCCTTTCCATAACGAAATGTATGTCCCCAACCTGGCCAAGGCGGTCATCATTGGATGCTGTGCCATCATTAACCAGCTTGATTGGAACTGGAAAGTTCGCCTTTATCTCAACCAGCCAGTCCTCAAACAAGGGATAAAACTTTGCATTTGTGACAATAAAGATTTCATCAACCTCAGGAATCTCGGAAATCTTTCCAACAATGTGCTCAACAATTGGCTTCCCCTTAACCTCAAGAAGCGGCTTCGGGATGTCTTTGGTCAATGGCCACAAGCGGGAGGCATAACCGGCAGCTGTAATTATTGCTTTGATACAAATCACCCCTCATTTAGCCCCGGCCAATCCCAGCATAATTGAAGCCCAGGCTCCGCATTTCCTCTGGCTCGTAAATGTTGCGGCCATCAACGACATTAGGCTCGGCCATAAGCTGCTTCATCCTGCCCTTATCCAGTTCGCGGAACAAATCCCACTCAGTAACAACAACAAGGCAGCTTGCACCTTCCAAGGCACCCAGAGGCGTATCAGCGTAATGAACTCCATTGAGAACCTGCCGGGCATTCCTCTCCGAAACAGGGTCAAAGGCATACACCTCGGCGCCAAGCTTCTGCAGCTCCCTTATTATGACAATTGAAGGGGCTTCCCTCATGTCATCAGTCTTTGGCTTGAAAGAAAGGCCCCAGACAGTAACCTTCCTGCCCTTCAAATCAGGCACGAGCCTCTGGACTTTTTGAATGACAGAAGACTTCTGCAATTCATTAATGCCGTCCACAGACTCCAAAAGCCTTGAGTTGCAGCCATGCGCCTTCATCAATTGAATCAGGGCCCTCACATCCTTAGGGAAACAGCTTCCGCCGTAACCAATGCCTGCCTGAAGGAACCTTGGGCCTATCCTGCTATCAAGGCCGATGCCTTTAGCGATTGTCTTCACATCGGCACCGACCTTCTCACACAAATAGGAAATCTCGTTCATAAAGGAGATTCTTGTGGCAAGCATCGCATTGCTTGCGTACTTGATAAGCTCAGAGCTCTTGACATCGGTAATCATAATAGGCCTTCCGGTTCGCTCAATAGGCCTGTAAATGGAAAGCATAACGTCTTTTGCCTTGCCATTGTCAACGCCAATGACAACCCTGTCCGGAATCATAAAGTCGTTAACAGCCTCGCCCTCCCTAAGGAACTCGGGATTTGAGACAACATCAAACTCAACGGCCTTCCTAAGCTTCTCCCTTATCAATTCCCGGACCTTGTGGCAGGTTCCAACAGGAACCGTGCTTTTGACTAT
Source organism: Candidatus Woesearchaeota archaeon (assembly GCA_016188155.1). Lineage (GTDB taxonomy): Archaea > Nanobdellota > Nanobdellia > Woesearchaeales > UBA10216 > UBA10216. The sequence continues at coordinate 119,898 of JACPIH010000002.1, forward strand.
GATAACCTTGTAAGAGCCCATAAACCTGGCAATCTGCTCGGCAACAGCAAAAACAGAAGACATGTCAGCGCTGCCATCAGAGCTGGAAGGGGTGCCAACAGCAATAAAGACAACATCAGAATTCTTAATGGCAATCTCAGAGTCTGTCGTAAACATAAGGCGCTTCTGGGCAAGGTTCATCTCAACCATGTCCCTAAGGCCGGGCTCGAAAAACGGGATAACGCCCCTCCTGAGAGCAGAGACCTTCTCGTCATCAATGTCAACGCAGATAACGTCATTGCCAAGGTTAGCAAGGCAGGCGCCTGTCACAAGGCCAACGTAGCCACAACCAATAACAGCAATCTTCATACTGCTGCCGAACACCAAACACATATAAATATCTTACCATTATCCTACCTTATCCGATACATTTATATATTCAAACGGTTAAGTCACAACACAATCACAGCAGCAGCTGCTGAACGAAAATGAAGCGCAAAATCAGCATAACCATTGAGGACAGCCTACTGAAGGGAATAGACTCCGTCGTCGATAACGTCTTCATCAGGAACAGGTCGCAGGCCATCGAGTTTCTGACAAAGACGGCCCTGGGTGAGCACAAGCAGGCAGTCATACTGGCAGGGGGGCCCGATGAGAAGCTGAAGATTTCCGAGGCAGAATACAGAATAACGGCGAGGGTTAAAAACACGACAGTCGTTGAGAAAGCGGTAAAAAAGCTCAGGGAGAACGGCTTCAAGGACATCTACATCGTAGCGAGGCACAACGTCCTCACAAAGGTGTTTGACATTATGAAAGACGGCAGCAGCCACAACGTCAAGGTCACCTACATTGAGGAAAAGGAAAGCGACGGAAGCGCAGACACCCTGCGGCTGCTTAAAGGGAAGATAAGCACCAACTTTCTGGCAGTTTATGGGCACATAATATTTGACAAGGTAAACATAGAGGAGCTGTGGAACCAACATATAAAACAAGGCACGGCAGTAGCAACCCTTATACTGACAACAGCACCAAACCCGAGCGAGAAAGGTACAGTAAAAGTGGAAGGCAACCGCATACTGGAATTCATACAGAAACCGAGGAAAACCGACGTTTACCTTGTTTTCTCACCCATCTTTGTCGCAACTCCTGAAATATTCAACACAGAAGGCAGCAGCCTAGAGTACGACGTTTTTCCTAAGCTGGCAGAGCAAGGGCTCCTCTTTGGACACACATCAGCAGAGAAAGAGCAGCACATACACACGGCCGCAGACGCGAAAACAATCAGGTAGCTTGAGCCGCAAGCCGCAGCAAACTTTATAAACCACCACCTCATTCTAAGCGTCGTGAACGGCCATGGCCGCCCGGTAATACCTGATCCCATTTCGAACTCAGAAGTCAAGCGGGCGCACGTTCCTGCCAGTACTGCACGTCGTGCGGAAACGTAGGATCGCTGTTCACACTTAACCTTTTTGCGAAAAAGGTTAACCAAAAACGTTCACACTTTTATTTTTCTGAGTGGTTTAGGCAAGAAATAGTGTAGCTGTAACTAACCTGTCGCCTGGGCACAAGGCCAAGGAACCTGTAGCGCTGATCAACAACGTCAGCCCTAACATAAAAGCGCAGCTGGCCGTTACGGTTATCCTTTTTAATGTGAAGCTGCCCGTCGAGTGATGCAATAGACACTTCGGTTGTTGAATTATCTTCAGAGTGCACAGCAACCCTCTGCTCCAGAAGCATAGCCGAAATTTCTGCGCCTGTTCCCTTTGCGTGAACAGAAGGCTTTTCCCTTTGCATTCTAGGAAAGACAGGAACGCCAGCATAGCTAAGAGTCACGCCTAACAGTTCTGCCTCAGGTAGCTCGGCAATTTGAGCGCATGCATCTTGAAGACTAAGCTTTTGTAACATAAGGATACCAAAGAGCTGAAAAAAAGGCTTATTTAAAAAGGATTTGGCTGCACACGGCTTCAACACGCTTCAATATACTGGTATATGATACCAAAACCTTTATGTATCACCTAGTGCCTAAACCGTATTGGCATGGTTTTCATAAGAATCAAGCGGATTTCCGGGAAAGAGTACGGCTACCTTGTTGCCAACAGCTGGACAGGCTCAGGACCGAGGCAGAAGGTGTCAAAATACCTTGGAAGGCTGATAAGGCCTGAAAAGGCAAAAAGTGAGCCCTTAGCGCAGTTCCTGGGGCTTGCAGGCGAGCCTGCCATTACTGAATGGGTAAAGAAGAGCAGTTTCAAGGAGATTGCTGCTGCGCTGATAAAATGGGAGCTTAACAATCACAACATTGCAGAGAGCAGCTACGGAATCAGTGCAGAAAAGGCCGAACTTCTCGACTGTAAAGGCAAGCCGGTTGCCATTGCGCTGAATGACGGGTTCCTGTGCGGCCACACAGCCAAAAAGCTGCTGGAATACGACGCAGCAGCCGACTACTCAGGCTATAATCTGGCAGACGCCTTAACAGCTGCCGGGATAGCTATTGAGAAAGAAGTCTTCATAACACTGTTCGGGAAGATGCAGGCAATGACAGGAGCCGGAAAGCAGGAAGCTGCGGCAAAAGAGACATTGAAGGACTTCTACTACTGAGAATTGCCATTAATCTCAAGCGTAATTTGACCAGTTTTCTCGTCGATGGATCTGATAAGCTTGTTGCTGCCGAAGTACTCCCTAAGCTGGTCTGGCGTGAAGGTCTTCCTGAGCGTGTTATAGTCGTCAAGGATGCGCTTAACGTCCTGGTAATGCTCATAGATGAGCTTTGCAGCCTTGGTAGCTTCCTCAGCAACCCTTGCAAACTCCGCAACTGCCGAATTCTGCTGCCCAATAGCTATTTCAAGCTCATTTATTCGCATTGAAAAAGCGGCAGTTTTCGGCGACACGGAAGCTGCGGTAAGCTGTGCCGTGGCGTTTGCCTCTAAAGTTGCGTTTATTGGCTGCTTCCTAGACAGCAGCTGCTGCAGTGATGAGTAAAGCTTCTGAAGTTCTAGTTGGGATAGCTTGGATGGTTTCTTGGACTTATCAACAGCGGCAGCAGAACAGAGCTGTTCAGCATATGTGCCGGAAAGGCCAAGGTCAACAGCCAAAGCCTTTACCACAGAGTCCTTTTCCGACGACAAAACAGCTTTTTGGAACTGCCCTTCATTCATCGCTGCAAAATCGGCAGTTGCCGGGGGAAGCGCGTAAGCGAATCCAGGCCTTACTGTGCGGTCCCTCCATGCCTGATGCTCAGCACAGCCAAGAATAACCCCTTTCTCATCAACCAGGATTACGTTGCCCTTGCTGAACAACTCGATAATGAGCCTGAAATGCAGCTGCTGTCTCGACGAGAAAACAAGCTCAAGGATGCGCTCTGAACCAGGCTGCAAGACCGAAGCCAGCCTTGCATTGCCCAAATGGTGCCTCAGAAAGCTGCAAAAGCCGCCAGGCTTCTCTGCAGTTGCCGGTTTCTTAGACGAGAAAAACAGTGAGGAAGGCGCAAGGCAGACAAGAAACCTTTTACCCTCACTTGTGTTCAGCTGCAGCACAATCGACTTCCCCGGCTTCGCTGCGGCTGGCTGCTGAAGCTCATAAACCTGGTCCAGCCAAGAGCCTTCAAGCTGCTTAAGCTCACTCACAAGCGTCCTAAGCTCTATTGCAGCAATCTGGTTTCTCATAAATCCTCACTTTTGTAGTTTTATGCGAACTTTTTTAGCTAATTTTGGCTGTTTTCATTCATTGAGTAAAGTATTTAAATAGGTTTCCCATTAAAACGGTTTCAAAAATGGGGTTTTTGGGCTTCTTATTCGGCAGCAGCACGAAACCCAAGTCGACGGCGGTCGACTGGGCACAGTCGCGGCAGCGACTTGTGAGTGAGAAGAGCGTGCGGCAGGTGCAGCCATCGGAAATCTCACTTTCACCCTTTGCAGTCATAGAAGGCAAGGTAATATCCGCGTTCTCCAAGGTAAAGCAGGACATCACACTCGTAAGCTCCTGGCTCAAGTACCTCAGGCACAAGGACCTGCTGCATGAGCAAAGGCACACAAAAACGCACAGGGAGCTGGGGGAGCACAAAGTAAGGATTGAAAGGCTGCAAGCAGAAATGGTAGAGCTCAAAGCAGCCCTAAATGAGGCCAAAACTGCTGCCCAAACAGGTTCGTTTCCGAACCTAGTCCGGACTAAATCCGAACCTAAAGCGGACCTAAAACGAACCCAGTTTGAAAACAGGGTTGTAAGCACGCTTAGGAGCAGAAGAAAGGACTATGTTTTGAAGCAAATCCTTGAATTGGCAGCGAAAGAAACGCACTCAACAAGCGAAATAGAGCAAATTGTCGTCGGAGAAAAGGCTTTGTGCGGAAGGACCGCATTCTACGATTACATTCGCGAGCTTAAGCACAAAAGGATGATAAGACCCAGTGAAAAGGGCTCGAAAAAGGTTGTTGTTGCCGAAAAAGCTGGTTTGGAGCAGGTTCGTTTCCGAACCTAATCCGGACTAAATCCGAACCTAGTCCGGACCTACGTCAGCAGCTTCCTGATTTTGGCCGCAAATGCCTTGACATCGGCTGTTTTTGCTGTTGTGGTGTCAAAGGCAACAATCCTGTGACCCATTTCCTTGGCTTCAGAGAGGCAGGTGTCAAAGATCTCGGCATTGAGGTTTTCCCTTACCTTTGCCTGGCTGTAGCCTTTCCTTCTTAGCCGGTGCTGGAGGGTTTTTAAGCTGCAGCGGGCAACGAGGCACAAATCAGCGTACTTTTTGGGGAGATAGTGAGACATGTGTGAGTCGAGAATAATGCCTTTCCTGCCTCCTCTAAGGGCTTTTTGCCTCACTTTTATGCGTGAGCGGGCCAGTTTTGCCTCGTCTACAACGTAAGTATGCCTTTTCCGGTCGTAGCTGCTGTAAATGTGAGCATTCTTCACGAAAGAACCAACGTCAAAGTGCGTATAACTCAGCAAAAGTGAGAGCTTTTTGGCCAAGGTTGTCTTGCCAGTGCCCGGAGTGCCTGTGACAATCAGGGTTACGAAGCGAGTCGTCATCGCCAAACCACCTGTCTTTTAGGCACTAGGCTGAAAAGTGAGCTTAAGACGCTTAGTTTCAGTGCTAGGATAGAATAAAACAGGGATTTGCGCATTGCTGAAGCAGTTACCAATGGCAGTATAAAAGGATAACTGAAGTTTACAGCGAACTGCAAAAGAATTTTAAACCTGAATTCCCTGACCAAGGCCATGAAGGTGGGTTTCTTTTTCATCATTGTGGCAGTTTTAGCTGCGGTAGTCATGTTTGCAGGGTGTAAAACGCAAACTGACGGCAAACAACCACCGCTGCAGCCGCAGCCGCCAAAAGAAAACGTAACAGTGGAGTGCTCCTCTGACTCTGACTGCGGCGTTGGAGGCTGCTCAGGGCAGGTATGCACAGCAGCCTCTGAGGCTGCTGGGGTAATAACGACGTGTGAGTACCGGGCAGAGTATGACTGCCTGAAGCTGACGAGCTGCGGCTGCGTGGAAGGCAAATGCGCTTGGAAAGAAACAGCAGGGTATATGGGTTGTTTGGATAAGCTTAACTCGCAATAGCGGCAGTAGCAGCGATAAAAATAAAAAGCCGCTGCATAAAGGAAAACAGGGTCTAAAAAAGGTAGTTCTGGAATGGATTGTGACATGTGCGGGAGGGAGCAGGCCACCCTTAAGGCAGCTGTGGAAGGCAGCGTGCTGAGCCTGTGCGACGGCTGCAGCAAATTTGGGAAGGTTGTTGGCAGGGTGGCTACAGCTGCGGCTGCTGCTAAGAAAAAAGAGGGGAAAACTGCGGCTATTGCCGAAGACGATACCGAACTCATTGTTGCCAACTTTGGCCAGCTCCTAAAGCAGAAGAGGGAAGAGCTTGGCAGGAAGCAGGAAGACGGGTTCATGAAACTGGAGGACTTTGCCAAGATGATTAACGTGAAGGAGTCTGTGCTTCACAAGATGGAAACCGGGGCTTTAAAGCCGAGCGTTGAGGAAGCGAAAAGGATAGGGAAGGCCCTGGGAATAAAGCTTGTGGAAAAAGCTGAGGCTGTGGAAGATATAGTGCCGCAGCCGAAAAAGGACCAGCTCACGCTGGGAGATTTGATAAAGATTAAGAAGAAGTAGCCTGGCTGTTAAAAGACTCGTTAACAAAGAGGTAGTAGCTTATCCCGCCTTCATATGTCTCGTTGAACAGCAGCTTATACGAGGAGTTTATGGTCGTGAACAACTCTTCCTTATCAGAATAGCATTCCAAATCGCCGTAAGGGCAAAAGAAATTCTCAGGCGAATAAATCACTGCCTCAAATGGCTTATTCCTCTCCCAATCGTTTGATGGCTTTGGCTCTTTCGGGATGCCTATTGAAGAGTCATAGTAGTGGAAGAAGCGGTTGTCATTGTAAGCTGCAAAAACAGGATCAGATGTGAGTACCGGACCCGAGATTCCAAACCTGGAGAGAGAGCCGTAAAGCCCGTCAGCTGCGGCTTTGCCGGAATCGCTGTTCCACAGGTAAAAATGGTAATCCACAAATGCGGCAACAGCAAATGACAGAAGCAGCAGGGAAAAGGCAGCAACCAGTGCAAACCGGCAGGCTAACCGGTAAGCCGTTGCTGAGCGTGATGCGGCAATGAAACCGAAAAGGTAATTCGCAGACTCGAAAAAAGCAGCCGCTGCAAAAATGCATATTACGGGCAGGAAAATAAGCAGGAAGCGCTCATCCTTGTTTGGAATATAGGAGAAGTGAATGAGAAAGACTGCAAGAACCGTGCCAAGCAGCAGCTTCCTGCTGTCGGCGAACCACCTGTTCTTCCAAAAGAAAAATGCCGCAACAAGGGCAAACACAAAGGCAAAATGCTGCCTGAATGCCTGAATGAGGTAAAAGGCATAGTTGGAAACCAGCCCTTCTATTGCCTTTGCAGGGTTAAACTGGTGCCAGGAGGCAAGCACGAAAGGGCGGAAAGCTGCAGCAAGGTAGCTGGTTGCGTATTGCCTGTAAGAAAGCCAGTTGGCAAAAAGAAAAGGAAAAACGGGAATGGCGAATGACGCGGCAACCTTAAGCAACGGCTTGATTAAGGATGCCAAGGACACAAAGTTTCCTTTCCTGGATTTCTCTGCAAGGTAATGAATCACCATTGTTGCCGCTATCGCCGCAAGAATGAGGCCGCTTGTAAACTTGAAAAGCAAGGCAATGGCTGCTGCCACGCCACAAAGGAAGTATCTCCTGCTAATGAAAAAATAAATTGAGGCCAGCACAAAAAAAGCCGAGGGAATGTCTGAAAGAGCAAAAGAGGAGTAGCGAAAAAACACCGGTGCTGAAGCCAGAAGCGCTGCCGAAAGTAAAGCAGCCCCTTTCCCAAAAACCTTGTTCGCAATGGCGAAAGTCAGCAGGATGCTGCCAATGCCAAACAAAACCGAAATGACCTTGGAAAAAAGCACAAAAGGAAGCCCAGCCTTCCAGACCCAGCCAATAAGCAAAGGAAGCCCTGGAGGCCTTATCATCTCCCACAAGCCTGAACCACCAAGGGAGTAAAGGTACTTGCCAATGCCAAGATAGACTGCCTCATCCCAGAAAAGCTGCCGCTGGCCCAATATAAAAGGCAGCTGAAGCAGCGCAAACAATATTGCAATTGCAAATAGCATCTTATGATGAATTGAGGGCTTCAGCATATCCTGTCAACACCATTTCACAGAAGCCTGTAACGCTTCATGACCAAAAAGAGCAACAGCAGCATTGTAGTCGGCACGAAAATGATTGCATTAGCCAGCAGCGTTTTGGAAACATGCAATACGTTGCTTAGCAAGTTAATAATGCCAAAGTAGTAGGGAACCAAGCCAAGGACAATCCCGCTTAGGGCAAAAAACCTGCCTGGGCGTTTACCATTTGCATCCCTGATGTCCATCAATGCCTTAAAGCCAAAATAGACTGCCCCAAGGCAGATGAAATAATTAAGCAAAGGCATCCAGAAGGATAAGGAGAGGATAAAAGAAAGAACTGCAGTGCCGCTCCTGGATTTTTGGCCATCAGGCATTTAACACACCCAACACACATGCCATGCTAACCATGCTAATTGCGGCTGTTGCCCTGCTTGTTAAGCAAAAACCACTCCATCGGCTTCCCTGCCAAAACCTTGAAGATTCCAACATTAACATAGTAAGTGACGATGAGCCCGTAGCTGACTGACGAAACCAGCATCTGGCCAATCTTTCTCGCGTTGCCGCTTTTCACCATGGCATACACGCCAGTAAGGAGCAAACCACTAGTCACAAGGATATTCCGCCCTGTCTCAAAAAAGAACCTTGCAAAGTCCACAGGCTCAGGTTTGTGTGTGATAATGCTGGCAACGCCCAGCAGAAGAACTGCAAGAAGAGCCAAACTGAAAAGATAACCGGAAAAAACGTAGCCAAGCAGGAACTTGTCCTCTGCAGTAAGCTTTTTGCTTGAGACAAGGTCCTTTAAGTGGACTTTCACTGCAGAAATAACTCCGTAAGCCCAGCGCATCTGCTGCCTGTATAAATCCCGGGGCCTGAAAGGCACCTCGCTGGCACACTCAAGCTCAGACAGGTACTGTATCCTGTGGCCGTTTTTCAAAAGGCGAAGGGTGTACTCAATATCCTCGGTAAGGCTGCCATGCTGCCAGCCTCCCATACCCTCAAGCACGCTCTTCCTGACAGCCTCAGCTGAGCCGCAAAGGATGGACAATCTTCTCCTCTTGTTGAAAAAAGGAAGGGCAACGTGATGGACAGAAGCCACAATTGCAGCGCCAAGCACAGAAACCATGTTCTGCTCTGCATTGAAAAACTTCCAGCGCGCCTGCACTCCGGCTATATTTTGGTCGTGAACCATTGGAGCGATGATGCGCCTGAGGAAATCAGGCTTGGGGATGAAATCAGAGTCAAACAGCACAAGAAACTCGCCCTTTGAATGGGGAAGCATGTTGTTAAGGTTGCCAGCCTTATAACCTGAGTTGCTTTGCCTTTTCAGGACCTTAACCATTGCACTGTTCTCAGCAGCAAAAGCTGCTATCCTGCCTGAAAAAACAGGATTATCACTGTCATCGCCTATCAGAATCTCATACTTGTCCTTGGGGTAATCAAAAGCCAGGCAATGCTCAGCGCACCTTAGGGCGGCAAGCTCGTTCCTTGTAGGAATCTGCACTGTAACAAGGGGAAGCTCAGAACCAGAAAGTGGCTTCTCAAGATAAGGCTCCTTTTTCCTGAACATAACATATAAGGTGGCGATTATGTAGACTAAAGAAACAAGGCTTAGAAGGAACAGCGCTGCATAGAAGAGATTCTGGAAGATTACGTGCATAAAGTCAAGGAAGGGCCTGCCAAGCTCATTGTACTTCTGGAAGAAAAAATCGCCTTTCTCAGCCAAACCGTTCACTAGTGCTTGCGGTACAATGCTCATGCCCATTTTGGTCACTACTTAATGAAAAACCTTGTTCGTAAGCTTCTGAAACGCAGCAAACTTATAAATGTTACCAAATTGATGACTATGGTGTAAGGGAAATAAAAGAACAGGGCAAAAAGGTTCCTAATGTGCAACTTATCCTTAAAAAGCCTTATACTGGAAAGGATCATGAAGGCGCTGATAAGCCCGCCCAGAACTCCAAAGAAGCTGTAATAAGAAAGGCCCCACTGCGGAACCTTGTAAACAACATAAGTAGGCCCGGCAAGGCTGAACCACCTGAAAAGGTAGCCGAAAACGCTTGCGATGCTTTGGGAGTTGTAGGGCAGCCAGTAAAAAACCTGATATATGATCAGGGGAAGGGAGACGAAGGAATAGAAAGACCACCAGAACTGGTTAATGTAAAGGAAAAGGACTGAAGGGGAGGACTTAAGCGAGAAAAGCTGCCTGTTCCTGACAAGTGCCTGCAAAGTGCCAAGCCACCACCTGCTCCTCTGGCTGTAAAAGCCCAAGATAGTATCGGGCACAATGGTGAATGAAACAGCATCCTTAACGCTATAAGTCCTGTAGCCCTCTTTTCTAAGCTCAAGGACAATATCCATGTCCTCGGCAAGGGTGTGAGGCTTAAAATAGCCAACCTTGGCAAGGGCTGCCTTGCGGTAACAGGCCAAAGCGCCAAAAAACCAGATGCCGTTGTTGAACACAACGGAAAAGCTGTTCTTAATCAGGTTATTATAGTGGTACTCGATGTTCTGAAACATGCCAAGAAGCGATGAGCGGTTTTTCACCTTGCACATTCCGGTAACAGCGCCAATGTACTGGTCAGTAAGGGGCTTAATAAGATGCCTGATGCATTCCTTCTCCAAAAAAGTATCGGCATCAATTGTAAGCACAAAGCCATGCCTTGCGGCCTTTGCCCCGACAGTAAGGGCAACTGCTTTCCCGCTGTGCGGCGCCGAAACGCACTTCACAGACTTGTATGATTTGGCAATTTTCACTGTGGAATCTGTTGAGCCGTCATCAACAACAATGACCTCAATCTTGTCCGGAGCATAGTCGCTGGCGAAAACAGAATCAAGGCATGCCGCAATGTTCTTTTCCTCATTAAAAGCAGGGATAACAACGCTAATGCCGGGCTCAAAATCAGGAAAACTCCTCCTGACAAACAAGGAAACAGCGTAAACTACAAAAACGAACATAAGGAAAACGAACAAAACAAAAAACATCACTCCGCCAGCAACCATTACAACATCCATGCACTCTTTAAGCGCTGGGGGCTACTTAAACTTTTGCATGAACACGGGACTCACCTGGAAAAGGACACCAGCTCAAGCTCTTGGCTGCCAAGCCAGAATTTCCTGAGCACTTTTGGCTTGAACTTGTAATTTGAAGCTGCAGCGGCAACATTATTCCAGCCTTTCTTAAGCAGCAGCACCACCTCACCACTGTCTTTGAGGAAGAGATCAGCCTGGTAGAAAAAATTCTTGTACATTTTCTGCAGCTTTTCATTTTCAGCAACTGCAAAATCGTCATTGCCACCCCTGAATTGCGGAGGGTAGCTCACAACCAAATCAACAGACTGCTCATCAAGCTTTGCATCAAGCCACTCAATGTCCAGGCGGCTGAACCTTATGAGCTTGTTGACCCCTGCTATTTTGGCGTTTTTCTCTGCAAAGCGCACGTTCTGCATTGACTGCGAAGATGAAAGTATTTGCGGTTTTGCTCCTTTAATCCTCCTTTTCGCGGCAGCTGCGGCTTCTTTTTCTGCTGTGGCAAAAAAATCGCTAAAATCGGATTTTGAAAATGGTTGCTGCTTAGAAAAAGCCGAAGCCAAAGAATCCTTCCGGTAATGGTTGACCGGAAATCCTGAGCTGAAAAGGGCTGCTTCAATTACGATTGCCCCAGAACGGGTGAAAGGGTCAAAAAGGAATTCCCTGCCGGTGTAGCCAGAGGCTCTCAACATAAGGTAGGAAAGGCTTCCGCTGATTCCGCCATTGTCGCCAAAGACTTCGTATTCCCTTTTACTCATTTCAAACGGGTTAATAGGGGCTTTTTGCGGCAAAAGAAAAACAGAATTCGAAGACTGCGACAAGTAGCAGAGCTTGCACAAGTCAAGCGGGTTCCGGGCTCGGAACTTAACAATGCCTGCTTCAGCTGTTGTTGCTTTTGCGCCGATAAGCTCACTGACCTCTAAAGCCGCGATGTCCTCAAAGCCAGGATAAGTTACAACTGCAGCTTCAAGCTGGGGCTTCGCTGCCACCATTGCCACCACCGTTAGTGCTGTCCCGGGGAACCTTGGCTATTGACACAACCTCATCACCAGCGTCAAGCCTCATAAGCCTTACTCCTTGCGTGTTCCTGCTTATTATGGAGATGTCCTTTGCTGCCATGCGTATTATGTTTCCCTTGCTGCTGACAACTATCATGTCATCATTATCGGTTGCCGAAGCGATTGCAGCCACAGGGCCATTTCGGTCATTAGCCTGGATGTTTATGACGCCAGAGCCTCCCCTGGAGATAAGCCTGTAGTCGCTTACCGGGCTGCGCTTTCCATAGCCATTGGCGGTTATTGTGAAAAGTGCCTCCTGCTCGTTAGCAACGACCATGCCAACAACGGCATCTTTCTCCCTGAGCCTAATTGCCCTAACGCCCTTGGCAGACCTTCCAACAGCTCTGACGTCCTGCTCGTTAAACCTGACTGCCAAGCCATTCTTGGTAGCAACGATGAGCTGCTGGTTCCCTGATGTCAAGGCAACAGTGATAAGCTCATCATTATCCTCAAGGGTAATGCCTATAATGCCGCCCCTCCTCGGATTGGAGTACTCTGAAAGCCCGGTCTTTTTTATGGTGCCGCCCCTTGTAACCATAACGAGGTTGCCAGCGAATTCATTAACTGGAATGAATGCGTTAATCTTCTCGTTATCGCGGAGATGCAGCAGGTTAACAATTGCCTTTCCGGAAGCATACCTTGATGCCTCAGGAACCCCATAAACCTTCAGCCAGTGAACAATGCCAAGGTTTGTAAAGAAAAGAAGGTAGGAATGCGTGTTGGCAACAAATATGCTTTCAACAAAGTCCCCTTCCCTGGTTGTTGCAGCAATAACGCCCTTACCCCCCCTTCTCTGCTGCCTGTACGCATCAACTGATATGCGCTTGATATAACCGGCATGGGTTACTGTGACAACAACATCTTCGGGCTTTATTGTGTCCTCGGCAACAAACTCCTCGCCAGACTCAACAATCTCTGTCCTCCTGCCGTCGCCAAACTTCTGTGAAATCTCGGAGATTTCTGAAATTATAATCTTAGACACCCTGGACTCTGAAGCCAGGATGCCCCGGTAATCGGCAATGTCCTTAAGCAGCCCAGCATGCTCATCCCTGATGCCCTGCTGCTCCAGGGAAACAAGGCGCTGCAGCTTCATCTCAAGGACCGCCTCGGCCTGCTTCTCAGACAAGGAGAACTGCGATGTTAAAGATGACCTGGCAGCTGCCTTATCATCGCTGCCCCTGATCAGGCTTATCACAGAGTCGATGTTTTTCAAAGCAACCAGCAATCCCTCAAGAAGGTGGGCCTTATCCTGGGCAGTCCTCAGAAGGAAGGCTGTTAGCTTCTTAATGACTTCCCGCCTGTGCGCTATAAAAGAGTCAACCATGCCGCGCAGGGTGACCTGCTTGGGAACACGACCAACAAGCGCTATCAGCGCAATTGGAAAAGAGCTGTCAAGCCTGCTGTGGACAAGCAGCTGGTTCAGAACAACCTCACGATTGGCTTCCTTCTTCAAGTCTATAACAACACGGATTCCGTCACGGTTGCTTTCATCGCGGATGTCCTCGATTCCGGTAACAACCTTATCCCTGACCAAGCCAGCTAATTCCTCAACCATCAAGGACTTGTTAACCTGGTAAGGAATCTCCGAGACAACTATGCTGGTGCGGCCTTTCTTCTCCTCAAAGCCGGTACGGGCCCTGACGCGGATAATGCCCCTGCCATTAAGGTATGCTTCACGGATGCCGCCAGTGCCGTAAATTATGCCGCCGGTAGGAAAATCAGGGCCGGGAACAAGCCTGGCAAGCTCTTCGAATGACATATTTGGGTTATTGACAACAGCAGCAATGGCAGCACAGATTTCCTTCAAGTTATGGGGGGGAATATTGGTCGCCATGCCAACAGCTATGCCTGAGCTGCCATTAACAAGAAGGTTAGGGAACTTGCCAGGCAAAACAGTTGGCTCCTCCATGCTGCCGTCAAAGTTCTTCACAAAATCAACGGTTTCCTTGTCAATGTCCTCGAGAAGCAGCTCGGCAATCTGCGACATGCGCGCCTCCACATACCTCATCGCCGCAGCGCCGTCCCCGTCGACGCTTCCGAAATTTCCCTGACCCTCAACTAGCGGATAACGCAAAGAGAAATCCTGTGACATCCTCACAAGCGCCTCGAAAACAGCAGAGTCGCCGTGGGGGTGGTATTTGCCGAGGCAGTCACCAACTATCCTGGCGCACTTCCTGAACTGCTTGTTGTGCTGCAGGCCCAAATCAAGCATAGCAAAAAGAATCCTCCTCTGAACCGGTTTTAACCCATCGCGGACGTCAGGCAAAGCCCTGGAGACAAGCACAGACATGGCATAATCCAGGTAAGAAGACCTCATCTCCTCCTCAATTTCCCTGTTAACTATGGAAGATCTTCCAATGCTTTCCGAAGGCTTTTCAGGGCTCTTTTCAGCTGCAGATTCAGGCATGTTTATCGACGGTAAAAGTAAAGAAACAGGGCTTTAAAAAGGTTTGTGATAAAAAGCAAAAAACTCCAGAAATTGATGAAAATGCCGCTAATTTCATAAAAAATAAAAACAGAGGTAAAACAAGAGGGGTTGTGGGGGCAAAAAATCTGAATAAGGCTCAACGTAGCAGGCAAAAAGCGGCATTGCGACAGCAGCTACCTGGCCTCAACTATTTTCTTTCACACGCTGGCATAAAGGAAGCGAGCAACCTGCTCATAATGGCCGAGAATGAGGAGACGCTAAAGCACTACCAGAGTGCGATAGGCTATTACCAACAAACTTTATCAACCCTAACCACCGCAGAGAAAGAATTGCCTCTGCTTGGAAGCCTTGAAGAGCTTGTAGGAATTGTCAAGGATGCGATTGAAAGAGCTGAAGAAGGGCTAAGGGACAGCAGAGCCAAGCTAAAGCTGGCAGAGTATGCCAAGGTTTATTTAATGCCCTAAACCTTCTGCACAACAGACTTTTGGACGTTCATGGAGAAGTTGCAGTAAACGCACTTCTTGACTTTCTTTGAAACATCAGCGGCTGTGGTGGCGCTGCCACTGGCTTTTGCTGGCTGGTATTTCATCCTGTTATGGCACCTCGGACATTCAAGAAGGAACATTTTCATCCTTACCGTCATTGGAAATGGCTGCTGCAGTTTCCGTTTCTGCAAGTTGTGGCTGCTGTGGCTGTGACTGCGGCGAACTGGCTGCCGCCTCAGGACCAAGGCCTTTGAACTTTTCCTTGACTTCCTGCTCTGTTTTCACGTCGAAATACTTGAAGAAGCGCTCGGTAAGCTTTATCATCTTTGACCTGCCGTGCTTCTCCCTGGTTATGAAGCCTGACTTTTCAAGGGCTGCAAGGTGGTCGTAAGCCTTGTTTGTCCTTATTTTTATCACGTTAGACTGGAGAACAGGAGCCTTCCATGCAATCACAGCCAAGGTCTCAATCATTGTCCTTGTAAGCTCGGTCTCGGCAACAATCTTCTGCACAACAGGGGCATACTGCTCCCTCACAGTAAGCTTCCAGCCGTCAGCCTCATCAATCAGCAACAGCGAGGAATCTTTTGAGTCATACTCTAATTTCAATTCCTGCAGCTGCTGCTGAACTACTGCCGTGGTGGTCCTGCATAATCTTGCAAGCTCATCAGCTATCATCTTCCTGCCTGATGCAAACAAGACGGCTTCAGGCTGCTTCCTCAAATCCTGCTTAACAACATTCTCAGACATAGTGGATGACTTTGCGTCAGCTGTTATTAAATTTTTACTTTTAATCCGCTTAATCCGCCAGTTTACCTTTTGACAAGGCTGGTGTAATGGTGGCCATCTTTTTTAATCAGCTTCTCCTCGGCAAACTTCGCGAGAAAAGGCTCAAGCTGCTGCTCAGCGATGCCAACCCTGCTTGAGAGCTCGCCAAGGTTCTTGGAGCCCGGTTCAAGGAGCAGAAGAACAACATTTTTCAGGAGGTTGTAAAGGTTCTTGTCAAGCAGGGCATTGGCCGCATTGGTATTCTTGAGGCGCATGTCAACCTCATGAAGCCTGCCCAGCAAATCGTTAAAAAGGTTTGAGAACTCCAGAGGCGCAAGCTTGAACTGCGTCGGCTCAACAATCTCAACAGACGAAGGCATGTAGTTAAAGCAGATATTAACAAGGGCCGCAAAATTCTTCACAAGAACCTGAAGCTCGGCAAACGTGCTGAAAAAAGGGCCCTGTGCCTTGGGCTCATGAACCTTGCCACCCAAAACAATAGTGCCAGTTTCCTCGCGTAGCTGCTTAAGAACCAGCCGAAGAGTGCCCTCAACGTGCTCCTTCGGAGCACCAACTATCTCAATGACAGTGCTAATCCTAAGGTAACCCTGCTCAAGCTTCTCCCTAATCTCAGCCTCACCAAGAGCCATAGCAAAGAAGCAACGAGGAACGGTTTAAAAAGATTGCGAGTTAAAGCAGAGTTATCGTCTAAGGCAAAAATCTTTCCTTGACTATTCTCATAAGGATTAAGAAGCCGTCCTTGATTCTTATCTTCGACTCACCAACCCTTTTCTCGTATTCGACAGGGACTTCTTTTATGTTGAGGCCGTCCTTAATCGCACGTGTAGTGATTTCAGCCTCAATATCAAACCCTTTTGACTTGAACGGCCTGATTTTGCCAAGGCGGAAAGCCCTCATGCCAGAGTTGATGTCGTGGAGCCACTTGCCGCTGCCAAAGCGGAAGAAAAGAATGTTAATTGCCCATGTATGCACGAGATTTGGAAGCCTGTGGCGCTTGCGTATGTTTTTAACATTCCTAACGCCAATAACCATGCCGGCTCCATCATCAATTTTTGCCAGGAGCTCAGGTATTTTTTCAGCAGGGTATGTGCAATCGCAGTCAATGGTCGCCAAAACATCATAACCTAGCTGCTTCGCAACTTCAACGGCCTTTTGCATGCCATAGCCCTTGCCCTTTCCATCCCTTTGGTAAACGGGAACCTTGTTCTTCTCAGCTATCGCTATGGTGCCGTCTGTTGAGTTCTCATCTGAAATGAAAAGCGGCAGCTTCAGTTTCTTGATGCTGTCAATCATAATCTGGATGCTGCTCTTCTCGTTCCTTGTCGGCAAACAGACAACTGCTTTCATTTTTTCATCATCTTGGTTGTTTTAATGCAGCAACAGCAGCTTTTATAAAATTAATGCTACGAAAACTTCAAGGCTTCAAGCACATTGGCAATGTCCTTCTCAGCAACAACAAAAAGGGTTTCAGACCAGCAGCTCATTGTTTCCAGCACGTTTATCCCCCTGTCGCTAAGCAGACTTGAGAGGTAGCTGAACACGCCCGGTGTTTTTTCAATCTCTTCGGGACTGGCAATTACAACCAGAGCCAGCCCTGTCCACATCTTGACTATGCCTGATTTAAAGCTGCTGCGGATGTCATCCAAAAAAGATGCTGTTGTTATTATTGTTATGGCGTCAGTGCCTTCTATTGCGTAGAAAACATTCCTGCTCTTCTTGATTTTCCTCTCAAGCTCAAGAAGGTCATCAGTGAAAACGTGCTTGTCAATCACCACTACAACAATTTTGGTTTTAACATCTATCCTACTGTTTGACAGGATGTTTCTTACCCCTTTCTCTGCTGCTGATTTCGAAAGCCTCAAAAAAAATCTTCGGGCGGCAATTAGGACGGCATCAAAGTCGCTGCTTTTTAAGTTGTGTTCCCTAATTACCAACCGTGACAGCTTAGAGTAATTAACCAGCTTCTTTTTCAGGCAGTCCTTAATGCTTGGGCGCTCGTTGATGTACTGCTCTGTCAGCTTAGTTATGTTCATAATCACTGCTGCAGAAGCTGTAACTTTATAAATGTTTCTTTTAGGACATTTTTGTTTATTTTTGTCGGAAGCAGGGCAATAGGCTTATAAGCGAGAGAACTTTTCCGGCACTTGGAAAGTAAAATGGCGGAACAGACAGTAAGCTCAAAAGAAGCGCACATAGTTGAAATTGCGGGCGGCGTAAATGAAACCCAGCTGGAGGGGATTGCTATAGCTCTGGCAAAAGCAGCTGAAGGCCGTACCTTAATTGTGAGCTGTAAAGGTGGCAAAACAGACGGCAATATGGCTGACAGGCATATCGTGCTGCTTGAACTTATCAGGGCACAAGGAGTAATGGGTCAACACAGGCAGTATTTCCCTAAAAAACTAATGGCTGGCGTTGTTTACCTTGTTCCTAATGCCCCTGCAGTAGGGCAGAGCTACATGTTTATTACAAGCGGCGGCAGTAACGGGCACAAGTATATGGTTCCGGCGCAACTGCTTATACAGGAAGGGTATTCTGCGCTTGAAAAAAATGCTGCAAAAACGTTGATAAACTGATGACTAAAGCTCACGCGATTCTTGAATACCTGCAGCACATCGGGGCCAAAAAAGAGGCTGAGATGTATCTTAAGCTTTTCAAGAGCGTTGAGCCGCAAAGGTTTGCAATTATTACAGTTGATGCGCAGACCTTGGCTGTTTATGAGCGCGATGTTGCAGCAGCACTGGCTTACATTTCCAGCTTGGGGCTGGCCCCTGTTGTTGTACATGACGCGACAGGAGCACTGGGAAAGCAGCTTGTTTCTGATATATGGACAAACGGAGGCAGGTGCCAAGCCATGATGGCAGGGCTTTACACAGGCAGCGAATCGGCAAAGGCCATAGCCGCGAAGGCGAAAGGGCTGGTTTCAGCGAAAACTTTGCCGATAATTGCGGCAGAAAACCTTAACGAGGCTGTAAGGCAGCTGCTCCGGATAATAAAGCCTGGAAAGCTTATCTTCCTTAACAGGTTTGGAGGCGTAAGGACCGGCAAGGACGAGCTTTTGAGCTACATAAATCTCCCTCACGAATACGGAGGGGTGAGCAAAATAGTTGCGGCGGAGTATAAGGATTTGCTGAAAACCGCTTCTGACATCTTAGCCGCAGCCGACTGGAAGCTGCACATCGAAATAGTGCCGCCAAACGGGCTGCTTACAGAGCTGTTCACAATAAAAGGTAGCGGCACATTCGTGAAGAAAGGGCCAAAAATAGTAAAGCAAGGCGGCAGCGAGGTTGATAAAGGCAAAATAAAAAGGCTGCTGGAGGGAAGCTTCGGAAAAAAGCTAGGCGGCAGCTATTTTGGCAGCAGCAATGAAGCAATATTTTTCGTTGAGGAAAACTACAACGGCATTGCGGTTGTTAACAAGATAGGCGGGATTTGCTACATAGACAAGCTTGCAGTGCTGCCTGAAGTACAGGGAGAGGGGCTGGCAAGGGACCTTATAACTGCTGTGATGAACAGCTGCGGCAAGGTGTTCTGGAGGGCAAAGCCGGAGAACCACATAAACGAATGGTATTTCAGGCTGTGCACAGGCATGCAGAAGGCAGGAAACTGGTTCGTTTACTGGAGCGGCCTTGACACTGATGAGATAAAAGAGGCAATACTATACGCCTCTGAGAAGCCTGCTGATTTTGTGAGCTAGGCAGAATAGACAGAGTCGCTTGCTGCCAGCAAAAATTTATAAACGGCTCCAGAGCATCCACAAGCCATGGAAAAACAGCCAGTGGCAAGGCACATTCCAGTTTCTGAACCGCTTCTTGGCGGAAACGAGGAAAAATATGTTCTTGAATGCGTAAGAAGCAGCTGGATAAGCTCCATTGGAGAATTTATACCTGAATTTGAGGTGAAGTTTGCAAAGTTCTGCGGCGCCAAATACGGAGTTGCAGTAATGAACGGGACCGCAGCGCTGCAGCTTGCGCTCGCTGCCCTTGGCATAAAAAATGGTGACGAGGTTATCGTGCCAGACCTGACGTTTGTGGCAACGGCAAATGCTGTTATGCATGCAGGGGCAAAACCTGTTTTTGTTGATGCTGAACAGGGCACATGGAACATTGACACTGAAAAAATCATGGCCACAATAACAAAGAAAACAAAGGCAATAATTCCTGTGCACCTTTATGGGCACCCATGCGACATGGGTGCCATAATGAAAGTGGCAAAGGAGCATAATTTGTTTGTAGTTGAGGACGCCGCTGAAGCGCACGGCGCAGAATACAAGGGCAAAAAGGTTGGCTCCTTTGGCAATGTGGGCTGCTTCTCATTTTACGGAAACAAAATCCTGTCGACAGGTGAAGGGGGAATGTGCGTTACGAATGACAAAAAACTTTCCGAGAGGATGCACTTCCTGAAGGACCACGCCATGAGCCCTGAAAGAAAATACTTTCATCCTGAAATAGGCTACAACTTCCGGATGACCAACGTGCAGGCAGCCCTAGGGCTTGCACAACTTGAGCAGATTGACAAATTTCTTGTTGCAAAAAGAAAGAACGCTGAGATTTACAATTCATTGCTAAAGGGCGTTAAGGGGCTCACGCTGCAGCACGAAATGCCGTGGGCAAAAAGCGTCTACTGGATGCACTCAATACTCGTGGAGGACGACTTCGGCTGCAACAGGGATGAGCTCATGAAGCTTCTCAAAGCGGAAGGCGTTGACACAAGGCCATTCTTCTACCCAATGCACCAGCTTCCGATGTACAGTGAGGGGCATAGTGACAGTGAGTTTCCTGTTGCTTCTGAACTGGCGCGGAAAGGCATAAACCTGCCATCCTCTGTTAAACTGACGGAAAAAGACATAGAATACGTGTGCAACGCCATAAAGGAGGCAAAATGAGAAACTTGCTTGGTGCTGTAGAGATGTTTTTCGAAAGGCTTGCTCCAGGGCCGCTCAAAAGGTACTACCACCTCGGATTCAGGTATGGAATATTCGTGTTCGGGGGGCTCATAGGATGGCTGGCAGTTATCATCACAGAACAGCTTTTGCTTAAGGCAGGAGTCTGGCGCGGCATAGGTTACGCGCTTGGAATTGTGCTGGCAATAATTTTCACATTCAACTACCACAGGTATGTAACCTTTGGCCTCAAGACAGAATCAAAGGAGCGATTCACCAAGTTCGCCCCGCTGCAGATAACACTATCAGTAGCCAACTGGGTGCTTTTTATTGCAGCAACAGAATACCTCGGCTTTCCTGATATAATAGCAAGCTTTGCAATAACGTTCGTGCTGTCACTCGTAAATTTTGCCGGAAACAGGCTGTTTATATTCCGTAAGTAGATTGGATCAGGCAAAGTAATAGATATTTCTGCCCTTTACGATAAGCAAATCTTTATAAGTTAAGTTTGGCTGCGGCGCCTGCATGGGGGAAAACATGGCAGCTGCCAGGGCCAAGGATAGCTCGGACGGGGTTCTGAAGCTTGACCCAAAACTGCTGAGCGTTGCAGCAGCAACAGCGCTTTTCTTGATCTCAATTTTCCTTTGGACGCTGCCGTTCCAGCATAACCGGCTGCCGTTTGGGGAGGGAGACTCTGCATGGCACTTCGCCATCGGAGACCACATATCAAGCATAGATAAGGCAACGTGGAGCCTCCCTTATTATATTGCGCTGTGGTATGGCGGGTTTAATGTGCAAGGCACGTTTGAACCTGAATATCCTCCGCCAAACCACGCAAATTATGCGCTCATGCAGATACTCGGGGGGGAAAGGTTCATCCCTGTGCTAATATACAGGGCAATGGCGAGTTTCATTGGCACAATAGCAGTCTTCTTCATAGTATCCAGGCTGTTTGGAATTCTTCCAGGGTTTCTTGCAGGGCTGGGGCTTTCCTTCTCAATAAGGGAGCAGCTAATGTACCTTTTCGGGCAGCAGCCAACAGTGGTTTCTCTTGCGATAACACCGGTAGCAATCTACGCATGGCATAAATACCTGACTTCATACTATGAAGACGGCAACGGAGGAAGGAGAATTTACCTGTTCATGGCTGCTGCACTGCTTGCAGCGCAATACCTGCTCCACTTACAGGGGTTCTTAGGCTCTGCCGTAATTATTGCTGTACTTACCGCGGCACTGGCAATAAGATTCAGAAAACTTCCTGCCGCAAAGAACAACTTCAAGATGCTGGCCTTAGCTGCGGTTGCATTTGCTGTTGTGGCTGCGCCTTTTCTCCGCATATACATCGGAACCGGAGGAGGGGAACTAAAGTTAGCATTAAACCTTGAAAAGCTTGGGGGATGGGGCATTACTCCTGCTCAGGTAATGGGAAACTTCCCAGAGGGCTCAGTGAAGTTTTCAGCAGAATACCCGGGAATACTGCCCGTATTTCTATTCGCGGGCATAGCATTACTGCTCCTAAGAACATTCCTAGTGAAAAACAACACAAAAGAGATTTTCATGCTTAGCTGGCTCATTGGCATCTACATAATACTGCATTTTGATGCCATAACTGCAAGCGGCCCTGCACGGCTGACAAGGATGCTTATCCTGGAAAACCACCTGTTTTACTCACTGATAGCACTGAGTGTGGTGTGGCTGCCAGCAACAATAGGAAAAATCCTGAAGTTAAACAAGGCAATACCCACTGCAGCAAAATACTTTCTTGCTGCAGTGCTTGTTTTCACGCTGATAAGCACAGCAGGGGCACAGACGCAAGACAGGCTGAAGGCAGCATATGGAGACTTAAGCAGGATAACTCCTCTCCAGGCAGAATTCGCACAGGAAGTGCTAGGCAAGCTCCCGGAAAAAGCATTTGTCTATGACCCCGTACTTCCAGGCCAGCCAGGGCTACAGTACAGAGGATTCCGCTATCCCAAAATAAGGTGGATGCTCGCAATAAGCCAGCGGTATGTCGGAAGAAACACGCCAATAAACAACACGCTAATTCCTGATATAAACGAAACATACTACCTCTTCGACTACTCTGACCTTGCAGTTTTCGCATCATCATCAGACCCTGGAACGCAGCAATTCGGGCTTTATCTCGCAAATGAGCTGCAAAAGGTTGAGCTGAACCTCTTCAACAATACCCAGCCAGTATACAACAAGGACAATATACGGCTGTACAAGTACCATCAGGGTATCAAAGAGGTGCCAACGCCAACATGACAAGACTCGGCATCAGCAAGGAATACCTTCCATGGATGGGGTCACTGGCGGTAATAGCAATAGCAGCTGCTATGCTGTTTCAAATTACCGGATTAAGAACAATACTGGCGTCAGCGATAATCTTTGTAGGGCTTCCCCTAATACTGCTGAGGAAAACAGGGCTGGACGGCGAGGAAAAGATAATGTTCTCGCTCTTTATCGGTCTCGGGCTCTCATCGCTCGCGGTGTGGACAGTTAACAGGGTACTGCCATCCTTCAGGATTTCAATCATTGCAGCATTCATAATCGTGGCGGCAGTTTCAATTATTGCACCAAAAATTCTTCACAAGAACTAGCTTGCTTGGCTTTCATCAGTTTCAACTTCCTCTTTAGCAAGCTCCTCTGCGAGCTTTTCTTTCCTTGCACGGTCCTGCTCTATGACGCCATGAGTTTCATAATAACCCTGAAGGGCTTCATTATAGGCTTCTGCGTGCTTCTCAGCAACCTTGCCCCAGTTTGCTGCTTCCCTGTAAGCCTGGACG
>JACPIH010000016.1 GCA_016188155.1 Candidatus Woesearchaeota archaeon
GCTTGTAAACAAAGTTAGGGCTTCTCCAGCCAAGGATGTGGTCTGCGCCTTCTGCAAGGACTCCTTCGTACCCCATCTTCTCAGCGAGTGCTGCAACCTCATTATTGTAGATTAGCTCTGTGTTCCTGAACACCTTTGGGCTTTTCCCGAACAGCTCCCTTATCAGCTTGCTGTGCAGCCTTACCTGCTCCATGAACTCCGGCCTTGAGTAAACGAATGAGAGGCTGTGGTGGTATGTCTCGTCAAGAAGCTCCACCCTTCCCGTATCAACAAGCTCCTTGAACGAGTCTATGACTCTGGGCTTGTGTTGCATGAGCTGCTCAAGCACTACGCCGCTTAATGAGTAGCTTGCCCTGAACTCAGGATGCTTGTCCAAAAGCTCGAGGATTATGCTGTTGGCCGGAAGGTAGCACTTGTTCGATACCCTATCAAGTATTTCCCTGTTTTTCTGCTCGTCAAAATAGCTGCTGTGCCTTCCTATTTCAAACACAGTGTATGGCCTCATTCTTAATGGCTGGTGTACTTGGAAATAAAAGCAGGTGCTAACCATGCGCCAGCCCTCCCAGCACGTTGCCGTAAACCTCTATGCATTTCTGGGCTGACTTGCTCCAGCTCAGCCTGCTGGCTTCATCGTAGCCGCTTCTGCTTAGTTCTGAGTGCAGCTCCTTATACCGCAATGCTGCTACCATCTTGTTCGCCATCTGGTCCACATCCCAGAAGTCAACCTGGAGGCAGTTCTTCAGCACTTCTGTTACCCCTGACTGCTTGCTGACAAGCGCAGGGGTTTTGTTCATGACAGCTTCAAGCGGCGTTATGCCAAACGGCTCTGACACAGACGGCAGCACGTAAAGGTCAGCCATCCTGTAAGCGTTATGTATCTCCTCATCCCTCAGGAATCCTGCAAAGAGGACTCTGTGTGCTATGCCGAGATGAGCTGCCTGCTCTATTATCCTGGGTTCCATGTCTCCAGAGCCGGCAATGATGAACTTTATGTTCGGCTCTGCCTCAAGCGCTTTTTTAGCTGCGGCAATGAAATAGTCAGGGCCTTTCTGCAGGGTTATCCTTCCAAGGTAGAGGACAGTTTTCTCTCCCATGCTGTCGCTGCTGTTTTTGCCGAAACCTGTTTGTGGTATATCTTCCCTGTCAATGGCGTTGTGCACGACCTTTATCTTTCCTTCCGGTATGCCATAATTTTCAATGACCTTTTGTTTTGTGTAGCCGCTGACAGTAATTACAATGTCTGCCTTTTCCATGCCTTCTTTTTCTATGCTGTAGACGTGCTCGTTCGCTCCAAGGCCTCCTGTCCTGTCAAACTCCGTGGCATGGACGTGGACAACAAGGGGCTTTCCTGATACCCTTTTGGCAGCCATTCCGGCTTTGTAAGTCATCCAGTCATGGGCGTGTATTATGTCAAAGTCCTCTTCCCTGGCGATTAGCTCTGCTTGTTTTGCGAACCGCTCCACTTCCTCAAAGAGGTTGCTGCCGTAAATGGACTTTTGCCCTTTCATTCTCAGCATGTACTGCTCGTAATCCGAGGGGTTCATGTACGCAACCATTGGTGATTTAACAGACTTTATTTTCACCTTTGATGTGTTGGCATTCCTGATTTTAAGCAGCCCGGCCATTGAGCTGTGCAGGGCTGTTGCTGCCTGCGGAAGCACCAGTGTTATGCTTATGCCGTTCTGGACGAGCCCTTTCGTGAGCCCGTAGCATGCCGTTCCCAATCCCCCTGTATTCATTGGCGGGAATTCCCATCCGAACATGAGCACTTTCATAGCTCTATCACTTCCTCTTTGGGTTTCTTTTCAGGAATGCTCGCAGCGGCTTTTTCTTTCTGCAGCAGCGAATTGGCCATTGCTTTGCCTTCTCCAGTCAACGCAAATATCCTGACATACTCAGACTTCAGAACCTCGGTAACAAGCCCTTTCCCTATAAGGAATGTTAGGTGCGCCTCAACAGTCCGCCAGTTTATGCCTGTTTTGATAGAAATCTGGTTTGTTGTCTGCTGGCCGTGCGAAAGCGCTGCAAGAATTATGTGCCTTAGCTCAGTGAATGTCCTTTTCCTTCCGCCAGCTACTGCCCCAAACCCCATACTGCACCCTTTTTACACCCTTGTGCTAACTCCAGTCATTCAATACGCTGTCTTGCGTATAAAAATCTTTGTTTTAGTAAGAGGTTCATACTATAATGATATTAATTCAAACGATAATTACCAATGGTTTAAAGGGTAAGTTTAAAAAGTCAGAAGCCATAAAGCACAAGTAAGCATAAGTGGCATCAGTTGACAAAAAAGAGGCACAGTTTGATTATGAAACCGGCTGATTACTGTTTTGAGGTTTCCTGGGAAGTCTGCAACAAGGTAGGCGGCATTTATACTGTCCTGAAGAGCAAGGCTCCTGTGATGAAGGAGCAGTATGGCGATTCGTATTTTGCTGTTGGGCCTTACTTTGTCAGTAAGGTAAGTGGTGAGTTTAGCGAAAAGGTTCCTCCCGAGTGGCTCGGCAGCGTGTTCGAGAGGCTGAAAGGCGAAGGCTTAATCTGCCATTACGGCACCTGGCTCATTGAGTCAGAGCCCGATGCTGTCCTGATAGATTTCTCAACATTTGCTGCGAGGAAAAATGACATAAAGAGAGAGTTGTGGGACAACTACAAGATTGACTCCCTCAATACGCAATACTTTGATTACGACGAGCCTGTGATTTGGGCTTATGCTTCGGGAAAGTTTCTGGAGGCCGTTGCCGCTTTAAGCCATGACAAGAAAGTTGTCGCACATTTTCATGAGTGGCTTGCCGCAGCCGGTCTTCTTTACCTTCACAGCAGGAAAGCGAAGGTTGCAACTGTTTTCACTACCCACGCTACAACGCTTGGCAGGACGATGACTGGCTCCAGTAAGGACATTTACGAGTGCGTCACGTGCATTGTTGACCCTGACCAGGAGGCTTACAGGCTTGGCGTTCACACGAAGCACCAGACAGAAGTAGCCGCCGCAAACGCTGCTGATGTTTTTTCAACAGTCAGCGACATCACTGCAATGGAGGCAGAGCATTTC
The DNA here is from genome assembly GCA_016188155.1 of Candidatus Woesearchaeota archaeon. Lineage (GTDB taxonomy): Archaea > Nanobdellota > Nanobdellia > Woesearchaeales > UBA10216 > UBA10216. Next base: position 3,050 of record JACPIH010000016.1, read on the forward strand.
CTGAAAAAGGCCCCGGACATTATTTTGCATAATGGCCTTAACATGCGCAACTTCCCGACATTTGAAGAGGCATCAGTAAGGCACAGGCAGCTGAAGAGGAAAATAAAGGAGTTTATGATTTATTATTTCTTCCCATACTACACCTTTGACCTTGAGGAGACGCTTTATTATTTCCTTTCTGCAAGGTATGAGTTACACAACAAAGGCATTGATGTCTTTATCAGGGCGTTGGGCGAGCTTAACAGTGCATTGAAGCAGTCAAGGTCGAAGAGGACTGTTGTTGCTTTCCTGTGGGTGCCTGCCAACATTCGCGGAATAAAGCGCGAGCTCCTGGAAAGCAGGACCTTTTACCAGGATATCAGGGACAGCATTGTTGATAGTATTGAGATGGTTAAGGATAACCTGGTTATTGACGTTGTTGCCCAGCGAAAAGTGACAGATACAGACCTTCTCTCAGCGCAGACATTGTTTGAGCTTAAGAGAAAGGTGATTAAGTTCAAGAAAAGCGGAAACCCGCCTTTGTCTACCCATGACCTCTACAATTATGAATCTGACCCAATCCTGAACGCCTGCAGGGCAGCGGGCTTGGATAATTCTGCTGAGGACAGGGTTAAGGTCGTGTTTTACCCGATTTACCTTAACGGAGCTGACGGCTTGCTTGACCTTAACTATTACGAGAGCATGCAGGGCGCCCATTTGGGGGTTTTCCCAAGCATTTACGAGCCATGGGGGTACACGCCCCTTGAGGCGGCAGCTTTGGGCGTTTGCTCTGTTACAACAGACCTCTCTGGCTTTGGCAAGTACATAGCTGCCCATTCTGCGCAGAAAAAGTTTCCTGGCGTTTTCATAGTCAGGCGCTCAGAAACCAACGATGATGATTTCACGAAAAGCCTTTCCAGCATACTGCTCACGTTTGCCAACTACTCGAATGAGGAGCGCATAAAGAACAAGATTGAGGCCAAGCACGTCTCATCGCTTGCTGACTGGAGGTTCATGGTAAAGCAGTACATGGCAGCCCACCAGATTGCTGTCGGAAAGCGCTTCGGATAAAGTGGTGATTTTGTTTAATGATTGAACTCAGGAAGGACTATGTGCTTGACCGCTGGGTTATTCTTGCCCCGTCAAGGAAGAAAAGGCCCAGGGATTTCGTCAGGCAGCCTGCAGCTGTTTCAGCTGGTTCCAATGTCTGCGCTTTCTGCAGGGGCAACGAGAAGCTTACCCCTCCCGAGATTGGCAGAATTAACAGCCCAGACAGCAGCGGCGACTGGTCAATGCGCTGGTTCCCAAACCTCTTTCCGGCTGTTGAAGAATCAGGCCAGAGGGAAGTCAGAACTGACAACACGTTTTACACCTTCTCTGCGGCATACGGCAGCCATGAGATTATTGTTGAGACGCCTTTCCATGACAGGCAACTTTGGGATTTTTCAGACAAAGAAGTAAGGCAACTGCTGCAAGTATACTGCGACAGGATAGCTGATTTGGGCAAAAGGAACAGCATAAAGTACGTTGCGGTTTTCAAGAACCACGGCATCGAGGGAGGTGCAAGCCTTGCACATTCTCATTCTCAGATTATGTCAACAAACATTCTTCCTTCCTTAATAAGGGAAGAAACGGCAGCCATGAAGAATTACAAGTCGTGCCCTTACTGCAGCATAATCAATTCGGAAAAGAACAGTTACAGGAGGTGCTTTGAGAACGACCACGCTGTTGCTTTTACGCCATATGCCTCAAGGTTTAATTTTGAAATCTGGATTTTTCCGAAGCGGCATTTCAGGCAGCTATCTGGTGCTACACAAGAAGAGCTCGCAGGAATTTCGCGGCTGCTGCAGCAGGCACTGGCTAAATTAAAAGAGTTGAATGCGCCTTACAACTATGTCCTGCATTACCTTCCTGTTGCTGAGGACGGCGACTTCCATTTCCATATCGAAATGCAGCCAAGGTTCTCAATCTGGGCAGGCTTTGAGCTGACCACAGACATCATAATAAACTCTGTTGCCCCTGAAGACGCTGCCAAGTTTTACCGGGGCGAGGACTAGGCTGATGAAAGTATGAAAGTCGTGCACGTTCTCAACAGCAAAGCGAGTGAGAAAGAAGTTCAAGGTAGTGAATTAAGCTTTTTCCTCTCCAGCGGCAACGGCGGATTTGCGCATTTTTCAACCGCACAGGAGCCAGCAAGCAAATACCAGGGATTCTTTGCAGAAATTGGCAACAGCCTGTTCAAAATTATAGAAGACATTAATCCGGTGTCGGAAGAAAAAGCGGCAGTTGCCGAAAACACCGGTTACTCCGCATTGTTTCACCACAGCACCTTTTACGAATCCTTCTTTATGCCACAGAGGAAGAACTCCCTTGCCTATGGGCTCAGCATGGAACTTCCAATCGAGCTTTTCCTTGACATAAGAAAAGCCAATGACTTCAGGCAGTGGGGCAGGCATTATGAGGTATCTGAAAAAAGTGGCAGCATTGTTGTTGAATTCACCAAAAAAACTGACATGAGAGAAGACGGCAGCGGCGGCAAAGAAGAATTTTCCATATTTGTTGCAGTCAGTCATGACGGCTTCGTCAGCAGCAACAATGGCGAGTGGGTCAGGCGCAGCTACGGCCTTGATGCCAAGAGAAATTCGGCCGGCGAGAGATACGTTTACAAGGCAGCAAAGGTTGTTGCAAAAAAGTTGGTTATTTCAGTAGCAGAATCTGAGGCAGCGGCAATTAAAGAATCAGAAGCCGTGTTCAAATCTCTCAACAGGCTGAAAAAAGCAAGCAGATCACATTACAATGGCCTTTGCGGTAGCAATGCAAATGGAGAGCTTGCCTTCGCTGCCAATGCGGCAAGGATTGCCCTTGACAAATTAAAAACTAATGAGGGATTATATGCCGGCCTCCCGTGGTTTTCCCAAGAATGGACCAGGGACGAGCTAATCAGCTGCAATGCTTTTCCGGCTGCGGCAAAAAAGAAAATCATTCTCAGCTATCTTGATAAGATACTTGGCGACGGAAGGCTGCCAAGCATAATCAGCGGCGACTACAGGGATTCTCCGTTTGTCACTGCTGACGGGATTGGCTGGCTTTTCAAGAGGGCTTCAGAACTAATTGAAGGTAAAAAGCTCACTGCTGCAGAAGTAAAAAGGGTGAAGGTGGCATTAAAAAAATCAATTGATTTGCTGCTGAAAAGCCACCACAAGAACGGCTTTATCACTAACGACAAGAACGAGACATGGATGGACACTGACTTTAACGATGACGGCAGAAAGGGCATTTGCATCGAAATCCAGGCTATGCAGCTGCAGATGTACAGCCTCATGCACAAATTATCACGGAACAAAACATACCTGCTGCTGGAAAATTCGCTTAGGCAAAACGTCAGAAAGTTTTTTTGGAACGGCATTGTTCTGGCTGACAGGCTCAGTGACTTCACGATAAGGCCTAATGTTTTCATTGCGGCTTACGTTTACCCGCAGCTGCTATCCAAAAAGGAGTGGGAAACATGCATCAGTAATGCACTCCCAAGATTATGGCTTGGCTGGGGCGGCCTTGCAACAATAGACAAGAGCAATCCTAATTTTCGCGGCAGCTACACAGGTGAAACTAACGAGTCCTACCACCATGGAGACAGCTGGTTCTGGCTCAACAACCTAGCAGCAATTGTCATGGCAAAAATTAACAAAATAAAATTCAGACGTTACATAGAAAAAATCGTTGCGGCCAGCGCAAACGACGTTCTCTGGAAAGGCGCAATCGGATGCGGCAGCGAGTTAAGCTCGGCGAAGGAGCAAAGGGCGGAAGGCTCATTGAACCAGGCGTGGAGCAACGCAACGTTTATAGAGCTAATAAAAGCATTAAGACATAATTAAGTATTTGAAGCATATTCTTACTGTGTTGGTTGCGGAAGACTCGCTTTTACTGCCGTCAGTAAATCATTAAGATCATATGGCTTATCAAGCGTTTTAGCACCACGAGCTTCTATTTGTTCTCTATACTCTTCCATTCTTGCACTTAAAAGTATGTATTTTGTAGAAGGAGAAACATTTTGCCCTTCTATAAGAACATCAATTCCCGACTTACCAGGCATATTAACATCGCTTACTACCAAATCCAAACCTTGCCCTGCCTGTTCAGAAATTATTCTCAAAGCTTCTGTTCCATCTGCTGCTTCAAGCGTTTGAATATCGTAGCCTTCGCTTTTGAGTAGCCCAAGGCACGCAGTTGCAAGCGATCTCAGTGACGGCTCATCATCTGCTACGAGTATTTTGTAGGCCATTTTTTACCCTCCTTTGTTTCTCTTCGTGAACAGCCAATTGAAGTTTAGCCAGTGCGTCATAATACTTAGAAAAGCTTAGCTCTTCAGGTACTTGCGTAAGCATATTCATGACAAAAATAGATTCTGTACCAACCACAAAATTGGAAGCTGAGAATCTTATTTCACAGTGTTCTATGGCCATGCTGCTTCCTTTTCCATTTCCATTCGTGTTCCCATCTTTTTGGCCAAAATCTCTAGGCAGGGCGACATACTCCATTCCTGGCTTAAGAACCATAACGGGGGGCTGTGCTGCTATCGTTTCCAAGCTAGACGGCTCTACTTGACGGCGCGCCTTTAACCATTGTAAACGGTCACCATTGATCAAGCTTTTAACAGCCTGATTCTGTTGGAATTCCCAAACAGCGTATCCTGCACCATTATATGCGGATAGTATTGCGTCTAAATAAAGAAGCTGCGCTTCCACCTGGCTTACAAAGCCTCCGTAGTTCCTGTTTATCCCATTGCCACTATGCATAGCGATTGCCCCCACGCCAGAGGCGTGTTTTCGTTGTGCTTGTCGGTGTTCCCGTAATAAAGCTCAGGCATTTCTCCCTTTTCATTCATTGCCTCAAGCGTTTTTCTTGTGAAATAGGCGTACTTTTCAGGGTTATTAAGCTGTTTGTAGATTATCGCAAGCCAAGGGAATCCAAATGTCCATTCTGCCTCAGAACCGTTGTTGTAGTATTTGTCACCAAGGTATCTTATTACGCCTTTGCTGCGAACAAGTTTATCCTCAATGCTTTTCAGTATAATCTTCCGCTGCTGCGGTGATACGATATTGTAAGGATAAATCAGCGACAACAGAGCCAAATCGGCTTCTTTAGTTTCAGACTCCTTTGGCAGCAATTGCTGGAGCACTTTTTCGCCGTTTTCTATTAGCTGCTGCGGAACACTACTCCCATCAACCTTGGCAATAGCCCTTAACCCTGCAACGCACGCCCCAACAGATGAGGCATGGACCTCTTCCTTTTCCTCCCACATTCCATTGTCCTTGTCATGCCAGTAATGGATTGCTTCCAAATAATTAACCAGCTTTTGCAGTATCCGCAAATCGTTGCTACCACGAATAATCTTCATTCCCTTATTTTCCAATTCGCCAATCTTGAACAAAACAGCGCCAATGGCGTCGTTCTGCTTGTTGCCCCATTCCTCCCATACTTCGCACATCTCAACAGGGTCATACCTTGCGTGGATGTACCTGAAAGGCACTTTCGGGTGCGGCTGGCTTATCATCCAGCCAATCTTGTTCTCATGCTTCAGGAAAAGGTCCAACAGGGCGTGGTATATCTTTTTCACTGCTGCAGTGTTTTTCACAGCCTCAAACCCCAAAGAAGCATAAACCGTATCCCTAATCCAGCAAAGGTTGTAGCCAGTCTTAATGTCCTTGCGGCTCGCGCTAAACAAGCCAGTCGGGTGCTGTAGTTCCTCAAGGATTTGTAGGCTTTTGGTTATCATGTTAAATCACGCTTTAGTCTGCTTATCTAAGGCTGAACGGACTAATCCCAACAATGATTCAACACGTCCACCCTTTGGAAAATAAGCATAAGCGCCTTTTCCCACGAAGGTAGGGGCGTCGCTGATTGCATCGCCTCCTGATGTCATTATAATCGGTATTGAAGGATAGTTAGATGCGAGGTGTTCCAGTACACCAAGGCCGTCAACTTCAAGCGCTTTCAAGTCTACAATAGCCACGCCTACCCTGCCACCACCAGCTACTACATCGTCAATTGTCTTAATAGCTTCTTTCCCACTCATAGTTGCGTAAACCTTACTTGGATCAAAGCCGCCTAGCTTTTCTAAAACATCTTGCTTGATGCCTTCTCTTATAGACTGGTAAGCAGATACAACCAAAACATCATAGTCCATTTTTACCTTCCCTCCGTGCCAAATAAACACATCGCCGCCCTTTATAAATCTTTCTATTTTTAGCCACTAAATAGTGGTTAAAACAGTAAGATTTATATACGTGGAGTTGCCTAATGAAAGCCTTGGTAAATCGGCACAGATTGTTGACTTATGAAAGTCATATAAGAGAACAGCGACGAAGGTAAAAACATGGTGCGGGTTGAAAGGACTGTTTTCAAGGTTCCCGAAAGAAGGGGAAGCAGGAAGCTCATTTCGCTGGATGGGCAGGTGTTTAAGCCGGCTCACCCAGCTGGCACAATAATTTTCACAGAAGGCGTGGGAAAAAACAAGGATTTGGCTTACTACGCTAACGGGAGTTTGGATTACTACAGGCCTTTCCTGAAACGCCTTGCCAAAGTATTCACAGTGATTACCTTCAACCACAGGGGAAGAGGGTTATCTGAGGGCACGCTTACACCGAACGGAGGCTTGGACGCGGAAGGCATTTTGGCTAGCATCAAGGGAAAAGCAGCTTTGGTTGGGCACTCTGCTGGGGCTGCTTTTAGCTTGCAAGCTGCGCATGCCATGCCAGACCGTGTTTCTTCTGTTTATCTGATTAACCCTTACCTGGGAGCTGAGTTTCACCGTATAGCAGCCCTGATTCCAGATTTGGCTGTTCCTGCAGTAAAGGGTGCACTCAAGTTGGGAAGTGATTTTCACTTCACTTTTTTAACAGGATTGCAAAGGGCTTGCGAAACATTACTTGGACAAAAGCAGGACAGAAGCGCTTTGTTGAATAAAATTAAGCTTAACAGAAGGTTTGCTGAAGCTGCCGTAATAGGCGCCAAGGTTGGCGTATCGAATGGCAATTACAAAGTGCCTATTGCTTTTGCCCTGGCCTCTGATGACGAGTTTCTCGGCACCCTTAACAACCCGGGAAGGCATGGCAGATTGGTTGCTGAAATAAGGAGAATACTGCCCAATGCGGAGGATTTTTCAGGTGTGCTGGCAGGCCTTAACCATTATTTGAACCGAGGATTTAGGAATTATGGCAACTTTTTTGCAGAGCAGGCGGACAATAGGATTTTTGACTCAATAACGAATTTTACAAAAGCGAACATGGGCAAGTAATTTAAACCAAGCATAAAACCCTCTTTCTATGACCCTCTACCTCATCGGCATCGGCCTCAACGATGAAAAGGATATCTCTGTCCGCGGGTTGGAGATTATTAGCAGCTGCGATGCAATCTATTTGGAGAATTACAGCTCGCTTCTCAACTGCAGCATTCCTGATTTGGAAAAGTTCTATGGAAAAAAGATAATTGCTGCTGACAGGAAACTGGTTGAGCAAAGCGAGGAAATAGTTTCGGCAGCCGCAAAGAAAAATGTTGCCTTATTGGTAATTGGCGATCCATGGGGAGCAACGACTCATATTGACATAATGCTGAGGTGCAGGGCAAAAAACATACCTTTCAAAGTTATCAACAATGCTTCCATAATAACCGCTGTTGGGATTACCGGCCTTCAAATCTACAAGTTCGGCAAAACAACATCTGTTCCTTACCCTGACAAGAACTTCAGGCCCGAAACTGCTTATGAAGTCATCAACCAGAACCGCATGCTGGGCCTGCACACGCTGCTGCTTCTTGACATCAGGCCTGACCTTGGAAAGTTCATGACAGTGGCTGAAGCCATAGACGTTTTGCTGGAGATTGAGTCAAGGAAAAAGCAGGGCGCATTCACTCCTGACACACTCTGCGTGGGCTGCGCGAGAATTGGCAGCAAGGATTTTGTGATAAAAGCAGCAACAGCCAAAGGACTAAAAAACTTTAATTTTGGGAAGCAGCCGCACTGCCTGATTGTTCCAGGCGAGCTGCATTTCGTTGAGGAAGAGGCATTGAGGCAGTTGAAATAGGAACTGTGCATTTCTTTTCCGTCGACAAAATCCCGAAAATCAAAACATTTAAATATATGTCTCAAAATAGAGTTTCAAGTTATTATTAGGGTTTTGTTGGTTTGTTTGGCAGGTAGGGGGTATTAAGTTGATGCAGAACAAGGAGATATTCAATGTTTTTTTCAGGGAAAAGCCTGCGATGATGCTTCTTGGCCTGAAAAACGCAAAGACAAGCGTTTATGCCTCTTCCCTTGCAAAGTCTATTGACTGCACTTACTCCCATGTTGTCAAGATTCTTCAGCAGATGCAGAAGTCAGGGCTGGTTAATTTTGAGAAGCAGGGCCGCCTGAAGCTTCTTACGCTGACAAAGAACGGCGCCGAGGTTGCCGAACACATAGAGATTACCAGGAACCTGCTGTGATTGGGTAAATAGTTCTAATTATTAGAAAGAGAATTTTATGCTATGGCAGCACTAGCTCGTCAAGGCCGCTTTCTACTTCGTCAAGGTCAGATGCGCCGATTTCCTGCACTGTCTGCTCTGCCTGTGCTATTTCGGGCACTTCAGCCGCGGCTGGTGGCAAAGGCTGTCCTGCTGCCTCTGGTGCTGAAGGCGCTGCCGCTGGCTGCTCAGCAGTTTTTGGAGCGCATGCCGCAACCAAGAGCATTGCTAAAGCTAGAATTGCTGCGATTGCCAAAGTTGGTGTGTTTCTCATTTTGACTTTCTCCTTAAGTTGTAGTTGGTGTCTCGGCAGAGGCACTTGTCTCAGGCGCTTCATTTTCTTCAACTGTTATCTCCTGCTCTTCCTCGCAAGGCTTTCCGCCAAGCTCCCTAATGTCCTTCCGTATGTCTTCTAGCAGCCTGTGGGCTTCCTGAACCAAATCGCGTGCTTCCCTCACAAGCGTTTTGCCTTCTGCGATTTTTGTCTCGTTGTCGCTACCAAGAAGCTCCTTTGCCGCGTTGAGCTTTTCCCGTGCAGCACCCATCTTGCTGCTGAATTCTGCAATCTTGGCATCAATAGCTGATGTGTCTGTGCCGTTGGCTTCCAGGCTATCTAGTGCGCAGTCAAGCTTCTTTTCTGCTACCTCTGCCCTGTGGATTACGCCGTTTATCTCTGCCCTTAACAGGCCTTGTGAATGGGCTTCGCTTGCGCGCTTTACCTTCTTTACAGCATCTTTAAGCTCTTTTACTGCAGCATTTATCTCCTCTTTAGTTGTTGCGGCTGATATTTTCTGCTTTATGGCATCAACCTCCGATAGGAGGGCATCAATCTTTGCAATCCTTTCAGCAGCCTCAGCCTCTGGGATGTTCTCTGAGCTTTGCAGTTTTTCCTTCAATTTCTGAAGATGAGTTACCAGCCTGTCAACAGCTTTCAGCGCTGCTTCCTTTGCCCTTTCAACTGCCCCGGTTCTTGCCTTTGCACAATCATCTGATTGTGTTTCGTTGCCGCAGTTTCTAAGCCTTTCCTTTGCTTCCTTGAGGCTGTCAAGCCTTTCCTTGTACCCTTCCTTGAGCGTTTTCTCGTCTTCTTTGAGCCTTTCAAATGCTTTCTTTCTGGCTTCTTTTGCAGCTTCTGCGATTGGCCTTACCTTGAAGTTCTCGTCTGCCTTTACAACCTTGAGTTTCGCAAGCCTTTCCTTGGCCTGTTCAGGGTTCAAATCAGCGATTTCCTTGAGCCTTGCCCTGTCAAGTGCCTTGACTTTGCCAGCATTTGCGTCTGCCACTTTTGTCCTGAGCGTCTCCCTCTTATCCTTCAGGACTTCACGGCTGTGTTCCCTTTTTTCCTGGACCCTTTCTTTTGACGCCTCTCTTTTTTCCTGTGCTGCCTCTCTTACATTCTCCTTCTTTTCTCCAACTTTTTCTGCAACCTTCTCTTTTACTGCTTCGCGTATTTCCAGCGTCTTTTCCTGCACTACAGCCCTCTTTTCCTGGGCAAGCTCTTTGAGCGTTTCTCTTTTTTCCTGCGCAAGTGCTGCAGGAGCGATTAGAAGAACTGCAATTGCAGCAGCAATCACCAGAAATGGAACAAGACTGGCCAACCGCACACCTTTTTCCATGCACTAGACTTTATTGGAGTGTTATAAATAGTTTTCGGTTCCAATTCTACGTCAGCTGCGAAAGCCTTAAATAATAGTTACAATTTATTTTTGAATGGTGATTGTAAAATGTTTTTAGTGGACCGCAACAAGGAAGGCTTCCTGTCTTTGCCTGCCCAGGAGATTAAGCCAGAGGATGCAAAGAACCTCAGCTCTGACCTTGCTGTAAGGATACTCAAGCTTCTTGCTGCAAGGCCCATGTATCCCATTGAGCTTGCGAAGGAGCTGAAGGTGCATGAGCAGAAGGTTTACTACCATATAAGAAACCTGGAGAAGGCAGGCGTTATCAGGGTTGTTAAGCAGGAGGGCAGGCAGGGGGCGGTTGCAAAATATTATGCTATGGAAAAGCCTGCTGTTGCTGTCCGCTTCAGGGAAATGGAAGAAGCCCACAAGCTGTTCAATGTGAAGAGCGGCTCTGCTTTCCTTGAGCCGTTCATTAAGGACGGCCAGCTTAACGCCTTGATTGTTGTGGGAAGCCCTGACCCTCACGGCCCTGAAAAAGCCAGGTCAAAGGACGGCTATTACGGCATGGACCTGGCCTTGTTCCTGGGAACGTTCCTCAGCTATGTGCCAAAGTTTTATGTCAAGCTTGATACGGATGCGAGGGAGGAGGACCTGAAGAATAACAACCTCATCCTGATTGGAGGCCCGGTTGTTAACAGGGTTACCTGGCAGGTGAACCCCAAGCTGCCCGTAAGGTTTGACAAGGACCAGCACTGGGCGATTCACTCCACCATTAGCGACAACAACTATCCAACTGACGAGTCCGGGCTTATCGTGAAGGCACGGAGCCCATTTAATCCTGACAAGAGCGTGTTAGTGGTTGCAGGCAAGAGGTATTTCGGCACAAGGGCTGCAATCATCGCTTTCCTGAAGCACTTTGACGAGCTTTCCGCAGGCAATGTGCATGACAGAAGCGTTAAGGCAAAGGTTGTTGAGGGCGTTGACATGGACTCTGATGGCCTGATTGACGAGGCAGAGTTCAGGGAGTGAGCTTCTCCTCAATCCTTTTCTCGGCAAGGTGGTGTTTCGCTGCGGCTATGAATTCTTCCTCTTTTTCAGTCCTTATTATTGCCCCTGCTGCCTCATGGTGGCCCCCGGCCTGGCCCCCGACCTTTTCTGCTATGGCTGTGAGGATTTCCATGAGGTTGAATTCGCCCTTGACTGATTTCTCCCCTGCCAGCCGCAGGCTGATTTTTGTGAAGTTGTCCTCTGCCCTTGCAAGTGAAAGGACAAAAGTCCCGGGGTTGAAGCTGCTTGATTTTGCAACTATTGACGCAAGGGTTCCTATCATTGTTGGCATGATGTTGTCTTCGGCGTTTATTATCACAAAGCCATTTTCAAGCGTTATGCTTTTTTTCTCGCTGCTGCCGTTCAGCTTGAGCGTTTTCTCATACCAGCTCAACGAATTTGATATTTGCTGCTTGTAATCACCCAGTACCTGCAGCGCTTCCTCCTTGAGTTTTGTGTTGCCAAGGCAGGCTCCTATGCCCACAGAGGCTTTCCCAAGCCTTCCACACGCATTAAGGAGCGTGGCAAACTCCCGCGCATCTCTCAGTGGAGAGCCGTCAGCCTCTTGCTTGAGTATGTAAACAGGGCCTATTATCGCCTCGGGGCTTTCCACCCCTATCCTTTGCAGCACAACCCCAGTTGCCAACCTTACAAGGTCCTCATCGCTCAGGTCTGTCAGTTTTCTCCAGCTGTTGCCGTCCTTCGGGTTTATTCCAAGCTGCAGCAGGAACTGTATGGCTGCGCTTTCGCTTCCTGTTATTCCCGGGATTGGGAACTCGCTGCTGTACTCCAGGACCTTGTGCAGCGGCTTTGTCTGCACCCCGAACAGCCTTAGCCCTGTTATTACCTTAAGTGCGCCTGCCGCCTTTGCGTCCTGAAGTATTTCCTTGTTCAGGCCTGAAAAACCGCAGTCTTCCTGCATGTCCCCAATAGCACCAATCAGCGCGAGGTGGGCAAGGTCTTTGTTTTTTTCATTCAGCGCTTTCGAGAACAGGTAAGCGACTCCAGCTCCGGATATCTCCCTTGATGACTCTATTCCGGCAAGGTGGGGATTCACATGCACGATGTTTTCGGCTTGGTACTCGCCCTGCACGTGATGGTGGTCAAGCACGAACACCGTTTTCCCGGCTGCTGCCAGGTGCTTTTTCAGGATGCTGAACTGCCCTGTGCCCAAATCCGTGAAGATGTAGTGGTTGTAGCCCTCTGCCGCAAGCTGCACAGCTACGTCTTCTGTCAGCTGCGGGACAACGGAAAGGCAGTATTTCCTGTTCTCCCTGAGCAGGGTTTTTATTACAACCGCAGCTGAGCTCAGCCCGTCAGCGTCCAGATGCGATATCAGCCGTATTGTTTCTGACCTGTCAACCTTGCCGAATTTCTCGGCCGCCTCCCTTATCATCAGCCTGAAAGCCTCCATCTTCGCAGCAACATCGGCATCAGAAGCAGCAATTTTCTCTTTTTTCCCAGGAATCTCAGAATCCATGCCCTTTTTTTCCTTGTTACGGGTTTTTAAAGTTTGTTGCCACAATCGAGAATTGCTGTTAGTGTGATCTTTTACTGTTACAGTTGTTATTACGCAACTGCAAAAGATTTTAAAATTAAATGTTAAAATCAGAAAGAATCATCCTATGATGAGCTTGACTTTTTCAGGGTCATAGCTCCAGTCCTGCGGGAGCACGCTCTCGCGCTTGTAGTATTTCACAAGCCTTCTTATCTTTGAGTCGGTGAGCCCAATCCCCCTTACAGCGGTCATGTCGTGCTTTTGCCCTTCAAGGTGCTTCTTTATGGTAACGCTTCTCTTTATGAGCGCCATGAGGTCTTCAGGGATTTGCGGAAGCAGGTTTTTCTCCTTCATTATGGCTGTTGCATTTTTCCCTGCGATTTTCTTGATGTCAGGAACCCCGTAGCTGTCCCTAAGCACTACCCCAATCTGTGAAGGTGTTTTTCCTTCCTTGGCAACCTTGGCGACAAGCAATTCCACTTCTTTTGCCTGGTACCTTACCCATGCCGGCGCTGCCTTTTTAATCGGCTTTTTAGAGCCGGCATTTCCCTTCTTGCGAGAGTGCATCCTGGCCATTTTAGTCAACGGGGGTGCTTTTAGGGCGCTTATAAAGGTTGCTGTTTGGCTCGCAGCTGCCGTGTAGCAAGCAACCTGCCTTCCTTGAATAACGTAGTGGTAATCCAGAGTGAGAGTTCCCTGACTGCAAAGCCATGACGGTGCAGGAACCTGGTAAGCCCGTGCCTATTGTGGCCGTGGTTGAGGTGGTCGTGGAATTCCATTATTATGGTTTGAACCTTCCTTAGGTCTGCGGGCTGCGCGTTCAGCAGGATATCATATTCTGCCCCCTCAACATCAATTTTCAGAATGTCAATCCTCTTAAGGTTGTTTCCTTTTATTACTTCATGCAGGCTGATTGATGGGACAAGGGTTTTGTTTGGAAATGAGTTGTCTGGATAAATTGAGCTTAGTATTGTTCCCTCGGAGTCTGTGTGGAGAGTTATTTTGCCATTCCTTGAGCTGACTGCAGCGTTGTATGCCTTGATTGATTTGCAGTCGTTGGCCTTGATGTTTTTCACTAGGAGCTCATATGTTTTTGGCATTGCCTCATATGCTATAACACGGGCTTTGCGTTTAGCTGCAAGAATAGCGTAGCCGCCTATGTGGGCGCCGATGTCGAGCACTATGTAACCCGGTTTTATTGCTGCGTTGCTATAGGAGTTGTAGCGCCAGATTTCCTGCAGGGCAAATGCGTCCAAGGTGTTGTGCCGCGCATAAAACTTCACATCGCCGAAGTGAAAAACAGATAATGTGCCTGTCCGTGGCTTGCCTAAGTAATAAACGCGTGCGAAAAACTTCAGAAACTGGTTAAGCGCTCCTGTAACGAACCACATGGAAGTGCTGTTGTTGCGCTGCTTTTAAACGTGTCGCTTGGCACAAAGTTTAAATTGGCGTTGCTGTACTTTTATGCCATGAGAATAGCGTTTTTTACTGATACATTTCTGCCGCAGATTAATGGCGTGGTGGTATACGTAACCGAAATAGCCAGGCACCTTGCTGACAGGGGTCACCACATTTATATTATCGCCCCAAAATCGGCCAGGACAGGTACGTTTGTTTATCCGAATGTGACCGTGCTGCGCAGGATGTCTGTTCCTGCGCCGTTCTATGGTGGTTTTAAGTTTACACTGCCTTTCGACCCTTTTCTTCTGAAGTTTGCTATAGACAAAAAGATAGATGTCATTCATTTCCATACACCTCTGATGCTGGGGATGCAGGCTTTCATAATTGCCAGAATCCTCAATCTTCCCCTTATTGGAACGTTTCACACATTCTTTGCGCATCCTCACTATCTTAAGCATATCAGGATGAACAATTGGATTATGGAAAAATTGGCGTGGAAATGGTCCAATACTTATTATAACCGGTGCGACCTGGTGATATGTCCTTCGGAGGGCACGAAAGCCGAGCTCATCGCAAAGGGGTGCAAAAGGCCGCTCAGGGTCATTTACAACGGTGTTGATTCCTCTGTTTTTGACAACTCAAAATCCTCAGCTGTTAGGAAGGCCCTGAATCAGGGTGGTAAATTGGTATTGTTTGTCGGGAGGCTTGCCCACGAAAAGAACATCTCCTACCTGCTCGACTGCTTCGCCATGGTGCTCAGGAAGGTGCCTTCAGCAAAGCTTGTGATTGTGGGGGATGGCCCCCAAGAGGCTGACATTCGGGCAAGAATCAGGCTGCAAGGCGTCGGCAAAAGTGTGGTTCTCATGGGCAAGATTGAGCATGAAAAGCTGGTGAAGTCGGGCATTTTCGGTGCATGCGATGTTTTTGTTAATGCGTCAACAACAGAAACAGGCCCTTTGACTGTTATTGAGGCACAGGCAAACGGCCTTGTGTGCGTTAGCGTAAGGGGCAAGGGCATGAGCTTGATTAAGGACAATGTCAACGGGTATCTGGCTAAAAGCAAGAAGGAGTTTGCTGATGCTGTCGTGAAGCTGTTGACTGAAGAAAAAACATATGCGCGAATGAGGCGGGCAACGCTTCGCGAAGTGAGGATGTATGAGCTTTCGCGGACTGTTGCAGAGCTGGAAAAGGCTTATCACGACGTGCAGGCAGGGGTAAAAGATGAGTAAAAAACGAGCAGTCTCCATTATCATACCAACCTACAACGAGGAAAAATACCTCCCCGGACTTCTTGAGTCAATCACGCGGCAGGATTTCAAGGATTTTGAAGTAATTGTGGCTGACAAGCCGTCAAATGACGGGACCAAAGAGGTCGCGAAAAAATTTGGGTGCGTGGTAGTTGCCGGGGGCGTGCCAAGCAGGGCAAGGAATGAAGGTGCCAAGCTTGCAAAAGCGGACGTATTGCTTTTCCTTGACGCAGACATTATACTCCCCAAGAACTTTATCTCCGACATGCTTCACAAGTTCAGAAGCGGCGGCTACGCCTGCGCAACAGTCCATTACAGGCCACTCAGCAATCACGTCGCAGATAAAGCTGCGTTTTTCTGTGCGAATTTTATGTGCCGGCAGATGCAGAAAATAAGGCCACATGCTGCAGGGTGGTGCATAATGATAAAAAAAGAGTTATTTGAAGAAATAGGTGGCTTTAACATTACTCATCGCATATGCGAGGATCATGACCTTGTCAGGAGGGCCGCTGAAAGGGGAAAGTTCGGAGTTATGAGGACACCTTTTGTTTGGGTCTCAACGAGGCGGCTAAAGAAGGAAGGAAGGATTAAGTATGGCTTAAAAGTAGCAGCATCTTTCGTTCTTTACAACACAGTTGGCATAGAAAGGACTCAAAAGATAATCAATTATGAGTTCGGAAAATTCTAGACCACACCGCAGTTTCACTATAGCATCTGTCACAGCTAAGACCCTCTACGGCAACTAAGACAGCTAGGACTACCCGCACAGCTTAGGAAAAGCGCAAACTTTATATATGGTTACTACTAAAGAGTGACTATGATACCGGCTGAGCTGAAGGGGAAAAAGCTGAATGTAGAAGGGGTACAGATTTATTACGAAATACTTAATCGAGACCCTGTCTTGATATATTTGCACGGCAATTCAACAAACCATACCGTCTTTAGTCACCAAAGGGGCAATTTCCACAGCCTCGGGGCAGGCTCGCTGGCTCCTGACCTGAGGGGGGAGGGGAGATCCGCGCACCTGCCAGATGCCGGGTCCTACGCTCTTGATTCTCATGTTAGCGATCTTGAAAAGCTCGTCCAGGCCGAGGGCATTGGGAATGCAACAATAGTCGCGCACTCAAGGGGAACAATGGTGGCGCAGGCTTATGCTGCGAAGCACCCCGAAAATGTAGATGCTCTTGTCTTGATATCAGCGTCTTATGATTTTCTGGAAACATTCAGGAAGCACGGACCTGCGTGGATGCTTAGCTTGAAGTTTCTGGCAGGACCTTTGGGAGTGGCTTATAACCGGCTTGCAGGATTGGCTCACCACAACAGGGAGGATTACTATCCTGATTTCAGCAGTGAAAAATTCAGGAAAATTAGCGACTTGAGCTTTGCTCTGGAGATTTACGGAAGAGTGTCTCCTTCCTACGTGAGATCAATAAATGCCATTGGCAAAGCTGTCGATATGTGGAATATGGAAAGCACAGCACCGCTTATTAAGTCACCTACCCTGCTGATTCACGGGGGCGCTGATTGGCTTGTGCCGCCAAGGGCTGCATACGAACTTCAGGAAATGATTCCCGGAGCAAAAGGAATTCCTCCTGTCATTGTTCCAAATGCCAGGCATGGCGTCCATTTTCAGGCTCCGGAGCAGGTAACAGCTGCAATGGAAAAGTTCTTAGTTGGTGAAATCTATCAGGGTCGCTTACGTCCTCCCCTTCCCAAGTAAATAGTTTTATATCCAAACAAGGCTAAGAAGCGCCATATGTTCCAGGACCGCATTGATGCAGGAAGGCAGCTTGCCGCAAAGTTGTCAAAATACAAAGGCCGTAAAGACGCTGTAGTTCTGGGCATTCCAAGAGGCGGTGTTGAGATTGCCTATGCGATTGCGAAAGAGCTGAAGGTTAAGCTGGGCATTGCAGTTTCCAAGAAGCTGCCTTTTCCCGGCAATCCTGAACTGGCTGTGGGGGCTGTTGCCTTTGGCGGTGTTGTGAGCTTGGACGACAGCTTTGTTCTGCAGCACGGCGTCGGCAAGGATTACGTAGAGGCGGAAAAGAAGAAATTGGCGGCAGAAATCAAAAGGCGCTATCTGGCTTACGGCATTAAGTTTCCAAACGTCAAAGGCAAGACAACTGTTGTTGCTGACGACGGAATGGCAACAGGGCACACCGTCCTGGCAGCGGTGAGAGCATTAAGGAAGGGCAAGCCAAAGAGAATCGTTGTTGCAGTCCCTGTCTCTTCACAGCAGGCAGCAGAGCTGTTGAGAGCAGAGGCTGACGAGGTGATCTGCCTTGACACACCGGAGTTCTTCATGGCCGTCGGCGAGTTCTACAGGAGCTTTTCCCAGCTTACAGACGAGGACGTCATTAATTATCTTAAATTAGCAAAAGCTGCCGCAAAATAGTTTCAAAAGCGGACCTATCCTTCGCCATACTTGCTGTACAACGCTAGGTCCAGCGCTCCGAGAAGCAGGAAAAATGTGGCAACTGCAATTCTGATGCTGTTGAAGCCGTAAATAAAGCCAGCCGCAGCAAAGATAAAGCCCGCTATCAGTGAAAACCTGCCAAATCCCTTGTAACTTTTGCACATCAGCGGCTTATTTTTTTGGCTTCTTTGCTTTAGGTTTTGGCTTTTTGGTTTTTTCATCAGCACTTTCCTCTTTTTTAGGAGCTGCCAGCTCTGCAGCCACTTTCTTGAACATCTCTACCTGCCTGTCTGACAGCGAGCCGAACCTCAGGTAGTTGTATTTTATGCTTCTCAGGAAAGATGATTGCTCGTACAGCTTCTGGTCAATGCCAAACATCGCCTTGAATTTTTCGTCTTCAATTGGCTGGTTGATCTGCTTCATTGAGCAGGCAGTGCAGATTGGGAACTGTCCCCTTGAGATTATCAGCACGTGGCTTTTCTTGCATATTGCGCACAGCTGCTTGTATTTCGGTCGCCATCCCATTGCCAAACCGGTTTGGCAGCACCTATATTAACTTAGTGGCTTTTTGCAAGCAAGTTAAGCGGAAGACAGCAAATTATTTATATTTACCAGCCTCAGCAGCCGAAGGGGTGATTTGCATGAAAACGGTAACGGGCTTATTCGCTGCTTTGATGAGGAAGTCAGAAAAGTTGCTGGAGCCCTCTCTGGTCTATGCGCATTGCGACATTCCCTGCGGCATTTACGAGACCAACAGTATGACAACCGCCGCTGATACTGTTGCAAAAATGGTTGAGAAGATTTTGGACCTGAAGGGGATGGAGCTCGTGGACAGGAACAATTTTGTAAGGATGGTTCACGTCAAGGAAGAGCATGCCCAGAAGTGTAAGCAGGAGCTTCTCATTTTGTGGACTGACTACTTCAAGGATGAGCACCTTGCGAAGTTCCCGGACCTCCATACAAAGGTTTGGAAGGCAACAAAGCTTTGCTCCCAGGCCAAAAGGACGGTTGACTTAAAGGTTGCCCAGCAGCTGAAGGAAGCCGTTGCGGACATTGCAAGGATTTTCGCTGAAACGAAGAAGTAGCTTCATTGCAGCGGCGACGAATATGTTTTCCCGCATTTTCCCTTTTTCCATGCATATTGTCAGGGGCCACAGCATGCAGCCCAACATCAAGGATGGTGATAGGGTTATTGTTTTCAACTGGGCTTACTTGTTCTCGCGGCCAAAGATCGGAGATGTTGTCGTTTTCAGCGGCAGCGATGGGAAGGAATATGTAAAAAGAATAACGGCTGCAGCAGCCAAAAACGAATTTGTTGTTGAAGGCGATAACAAGGAGGACAGCAGGAAAATGCCTCCGGTCAAGAAGAGCGCTATAATTGGCAGAGTCATTGCAAGGTACTAGCGTCGAACGATGGATGCCAGACTTTTGGCTCAGTGTAAAACGTTATCGTCGAATTCAACCAGGCATCATGGTTTCTAACGAAACCACTTAAATTATTAAAAAACCATAAGGTTTCAGAAAAGTTTAAATAGTACTGGATAAAACCGTTGGTTATGAAGAAAGTAACAAGATTGAAAGGCGTATCGCCAGAAGAAGAACTAGTGGCTTATCACAAAGTGGTTTCTTGGTTCTTTGCTTACCCCAGGGAAGAGTTTACGTTAAATGAGCTTTGCTCACAAGTTGGAATGTCAAAGACTACAGGCAAGATGGTAGTAATGCGATTAATTGCCCAGATGTTCCTGAAATTTAATGTCATAGGAAGATTATGGAGGATAAGTGCGAATCAGAGCCACAGTTATTTTACAACGAGAAAAATTGCAGAGAATCTCAGGCTTGTTTATGAGTCCGGAGTGTTGGAAGAGGTAAATGAGCGTTATCCTCAAGCGCTTGCTGTTGTTCTTTTTGGAAGTTACAGGAAGGGAGATGACGTTAGGGAAAGTGATTTAGATTTGGCCATAGAGGTTTTGGGGAATGAAGAGCTTCAAATTATTGAGTTGGGAATTATAACAAAGCTCGGGTATCGGGAAAACGTCAAAGTAAATGTTCACGTTTTCACAAGAAATAAAATTGACATCAACTTATTCACTAATGTAGCTAACGGCATTTTGCTGCGGGGGCTTTTGGAGGCAAGGCCATGATTAGAAGCAGGGTGCCAGATAAGGTAAAGGCAAGAAGCATGCTAACAGCTGCTGTGACTGATATGCGGTTTGTAGAAAAGCTTCCAGTCACTTCAGAATCAACATTATCAATAATTCGCGGAGTATACGAGGATTTCAGAATGCTCGGAGACGCTTTGCTTACCGCAGGAGGGAGTGAGGCTGAGGGAATTGACCATCACTTCGAGATGATTAATGCGCTCATGAAGCTTCAGACAAAAGCGCCACGTTCATTGCTTGTTCTGCACGAATTAAGAAAACTCAGGCACAAAATAAATTATCAGGGCTACATCCCTACTGAAGATGAAGCGAAATACGCGCTCTCAATCAAGGAAGCTTTGTGGCTCCCGTTACTCGAGGAAGTGAAAAAGAGTATAGAGAAATAGAGTAGCCCCGCCCGGATTCGAACCGGGGTTCCCAGCTCTCTTCATGTGGATTTCTTGGTTGAGCTTCTTTGCTTGCCAAAGAAGGTCATGCCAAAGGCTGGTGTGTTTGACCGCTACACAACGGGGCTATGTTGCTTTTGTAGCTGCCGCTTGTTTTAAAAGGTTGTTGTTCACACCGTTTCCCAAGTCGGCAGCAGCCGACTGGGCCCAATCGAGCTTTGCTCGATTTGGGTTCCGGGGGCGCTTTTGTGAGCATTGGCGAGCAAAAGGGTCCACTGGACACTGGACATCCCTCCGGCAAAAGCATTAAAATAGCAGCACCTAGTGTAACGGTGATGATAAGAGGCAAAGCCAGCTATCTCAGCCGCCTGTATTCCAGAATGAACTTCAAGACAGTGGAGTATTCTGAGAAGGTTGAGGGCTCCTCGCCCCCCTCTGTTTTCATTGGAAGGTATGGCTATCCCAAGGTTGCTGTTGGGCCTCTTCTCGCTGCCACCCAGGAAGATACAGCTATTCTTGACATGCCCGAGGAGTGGCTGCCTGCCGGAAAAGAAACAGCTGACATTGCTGACTTCAGGATGCAGCTTATCAGGGGGAAGCAGACTGTCAACATCAAAAACGGGGTTGATGGCAGCAGGATCGTCAGCCAGCTTCAGGAGATTGCCCTTGCGAAAAATCCTTTAGACGTTGATGTAGAATTCAAAAAAAAGCCCAAAGGGCTTTTTTTCCATGAGGAGATGCAGCCTTTTGGGCCTAGCGCGCCTTTGAAGGAGGTTACCCTTGGCAATAGCAGATTCAACCCGCAGCTTGAGAAGGCGCATTACGATACCGACCTGAAGGCAAAGGATGCTGTTATCCAGCTTTACGAGAAGGGCGTGCTTTTTTCCTCAATCCAGAAGGCGTTCAGCACCGGCGCTTTTGGCTTGGAAAGGAACAGGAAGCTGGTTCCCACTCGCTGGTCGATTACTGCTGTTGACAGCACGATTTCGCAAGAGCTGCTGCAGGAAATAAAGGCGTACGGCGCAATAGATGATTACAGGGTTTATGAGTCCTTCAGCCTTAACAACCGCTTCATAATAATGATGCTTCCTACTCCCTGGCGGTACGAGTGGATTGAGGCTTTTTATCCCAGCATTGTTGGCGAGAAGCTTGAAATTTTTGGCGATTACGAGCGCTTTGAGAGAAAGACAGAATATTCGCCTGTTGGAGGATGCTATTATTCTGCAAGGCTGGCTGTTGCTGAGAAGCTCCGTGATGAGAAAAAGCAGGCAGGCATCATAATTTTGAGGGAGGCATATCCCGGATACATTCCGCTTGGAGTGTGGAATGTGAGGGAGAACATGAGGGTGGCTATGCGCCTTGGCTACAAGAGCTTTGGCAGCTTTGGCGAGGCGTACTCTTACGCTGCTTCGCGCTTGAAAATTTCAATGGGCACGTGGCTGCAGCACAGCACGCTGTTCAGGGAGGAGTTCGTGCAGAAGCGTTTGACTGATTTTGCTAGGCCGCGGGTGGTGTGAGGAAAGGTTTATAAAATACGAAGGAAGAAATTGCCTTTTAGGTGTGCTAGTTGGGTAAAAAGAGGCATTTACTGGTATTACTGGCGCTGTTTCTGCTTCTTGCATCTATGAATGTTTACGCTGTAACCTATGTTGCAAGGGTGCAGGCTTCGCTGGATAAGTCGCTTTACGGCCCTAATGAGGAGATGCACCTGAGCGGCAGTGTTTCATTAAGCAACTTATCAGCCAACGATACGGGCTTTTTTGCTGTTGCTAACAGAAACGCCTCCATAAACTTCACGTTGGAAAACGCTTCTGGCGTTCAGGTTCAGCACCTTCTTAACACATCCGGTGACGGCAGCTTCAAGTCAAGAAGCGACAACTTCCCTGCCGGCATCCAGATCAATGCGCCTGTTGCAGAAGGCTATTACAATTTCACTGTTGTTTATACCGACCTGAACGGTGACTTGTGGAAGGTAGGCGGTGTTGTGCGCGTTTTTGGCACTTCCATTGACTACATCTCAATAAGCCCAGAGTCAGCAAGGTATTACGCAGGTGATACTGTGCCCATTAACTTGAGGGCTTTGAGGGAAGTTGGCGACAGGAAGGTTGCCCTTGCCAACGTTAGCATTAACGGCTCTATTCGTTACACAAACCGCACTGCGATTTCAACCTTTTCCTGCATCACTAATGCCGGGGGTGTTTGCGTTGCAAGGGTAACTGCGCCTTCAAGGGCAGGCACTTACATTCTTGAGGTGAACAATTTTCTCAGCACATCCTCTTTCGTTGTTGTGCCTTTTGAGGCGTTTGTTTACGTGAAGGACTCGACAGGTGAGAGCTTTAAGGAGATTTTTAAGGCTAATGAAATCGCGACTATTGAGGCCAAGGCCTTGTTTAATGGCACTAATCCTGACGGGGAGTTTGTTTTCAACGGCACAATAACCGATGCCGGCAGCAATGTTGTGGCAAATATTACTTCCACCAGCCTCAACAGCAATAACTCTTACACCAACAGGTTTTCATTTACAATCTCGAACGTGTTCACCAACGGGGTATACTATGTTTCCGTTACTGTTTATAAGACAGGAGGCGGCAAAGTTTCCGCATCTACCTCTTTTCAGGTGAGGTCGTGGACTTTGTCAGTCAACAAGGCATCGAAGGACTCTGGCTTTGAGTACGAGTACACGGCTTTCGCGAACAAGAATGTTTCTTTTGAAATTTTTCCGAAGGAGTCTGAAAACGGCACGGTTATCACAGGCCTTAACAGCACCCAGTTTAACATAACGCTTAGCGGCAAGACCGGAGACGTGCTTGCAGTGGGCAATGCTAGCTGGAATGCCTCGTGCAGCAGCTCAGGCTGCTACACCTTTGGCATGTCAATGCCCACAGCTGCTGGAAGGTACGTCTTGGCTGTTGCGCTTAATTACACCAGCGATGTGCAGACTGTTCACAGGCTTATCAGCGTGACAACGACCTCGCTCTCGGCAACTCCAACAAGCCAGGATGGCCAGCTTAAGGAGGTCTTTGGCACCACAGAGTTTGTTTACGTCAGCCTTACTGCTAAAAACCAGACCTCTTCGGTTAATATAAGTGACGTTCTAATTGAGTCTGTTGCTTATGAGAACGGGACAAAGTTCAGCTTCAGTGAGCTCTCTTCGTGGAGCGATATTAACTCTAGCAATTCCGCTTTGGAGTGGGCTTGGAACGGCTCGGCCCAGCGCATAAAGCTTGACGCCCCTAAGGTTGGCGGGAATTATCTTATCACTGTTTTTGCCAGCAACAGGTCTGCCGCGGCAAGCACGAAGTTTGGCATTAACCCGTACTCTGTGTGCGGCGCAGCCAAAAGCACAGCAGGCAGCGTTGATAGCTCAAGCAGCTTTTACGTCTGGCAGTACAAGACAACAGACACAGTCTACTTTGAGCTTAAGGTCTCACAGGCCCAAAATGGTCTTGGAAGGGCGGCTGCTTCTGGGAACGGCACTTTCAACAGTGCCAATTACGGCATGGGCAGCGCCTGCCAGCTTGACACAACAAAATCGCAGGCGATAACGAACGCCACAATTACGGTAGAAAGTGTCGTGAACCTGCAGAGTGGGGCAAAGATTGCCCTTAACACCTCCGCATCCACTTGTTCTGCAGACGACAACTCAGGAACTTACACATGCACTGTTAAGCCGGAAACAAAGTGGGATGGCGGCAGGTACTCGGTTAAGATTCAGGTTACAGGGCCTGATGGCGAGACAAAGGACAAGGCTGAAAGCATATTTGAGGCAAGGGCTTTCTACCTGTGGGCTTACACCAATTCCTGGACCAACAAGCCGGACAGCAACATAACCTTCAATTTGCAATTGTACGAGGCCGGAACCAATTGGTGGAGCAACTACGGCAGCAACAGCGGCGGCATCACAGGAGAAGTAGCCATACAGAAGGTTGAGTACAACGGCAAGGAGGGCGAATGGCTCTGGCCCCCGATTGACATAGGCTATAACACAACCGGCCTTAATGCCTCCAATGTCACGAGTGGCAGGGGCTCTTTTACGCTTTCAACCGCCCGGCTCCCGAAAGGAAGGTGGGAGCCGGGCTATTACATTGCAACCATTAAGGGCACAAACACGGCTACTGGCGAGAGCGATTACGGGACTGCGTGGTTTGGCATAAAGCAGTGGGACGCTTACTCTACGCCAGTTGAGCAGTCAGGCAGCTCTTACGCCTACAAGAACTCTTTCAGCATCAAGGAGAACGTCTCGCTCTACATCCGCATAACAAACGCCGGTGACTATAACGATAACGGCGGCACAAACCTGGCTGGCGGGGGGAACATTGTTGTTGGCATCAAGAAGCTGCAGTACTACACAACGTGGCCTCCTACCGAGCTTAACACAAGCGCTTACACTGTTGGCAAGATTAACGTAAGCACCTCAAGCCCGTGGTATTCCAACGCCAACCCCCCAGCCACGTATGCAAAATACATTATGAATATCAGCCCGACAAGCGGGAGGTGGAACGGCGGCTACTACAATGTTATCCTTGACATCAACGGAACTGAAACCGGGTATGGCTGGTTCAACGTTATTGCTTTTAACGTCAACACCCAGCCAATGAATGCCAGCGGAACTTACACTTACACCAGCAAGGGCAACGGCCCCGTGTACTTTAACGTTACAACAACGAAGAATCAGAAATCCAGTTACAGCTATTACAGCTCTGGCGACTACATAAACACGACAGTTAAGGATGTTGTCCTGAGGACGTGGCTGGAAAGCACCTGGCAGACCGTTGAGTATAACTATCCTGAAGACCTGAACGTCTCGCCTTTGCAGGTCAACGGCACTGCCCTTCTCCAAGTTAACAAGACAGGCAACTGGCAAGGCAGCCGGACTGGTCGAATAACAACCTTGTTCTCGGGAACTACACAGTAACGCAGGTGTACGAGGACATATGGTCAGGCTCAGGAAGGAGCAGAACCTCGTACACAAACTACCGCCCAAGTAGCAATGAATGGTTTAACGCCACAACAAAGCTTAACATAACGCCTTCGGGCACGTGGAACTCTGCCAATAACGGTTACCACTACCTGAACATTGTTGTGAGGGACAACAACGACAACACCACCCAGAACGGCTGGGTGTCTTTCAGGAGCGTTCCTTACTCAATCAGCATTGGAAGCGTGCAAAGCCAGAACTCTGTTTCGCAAACCAGCAACGCCACAGTGCCTGTTACTGTTACCAAGGCCACCTCTGGCGTGCCAACTCCAGCCAACCTTTCCAGAGCTTTCGAGTGGACTTACCCAACGCAGACAGAATACGGCTTTGCAGTTGGAAACTGCACATCGGCTGTCAACGGAACAGCTTGCCAGGTTAGCGGCGCGCAGAACGTTACCCTCATTCCCCCATCAGGAGGCTGGCCAAGCGGCTACCACTACATCTACCTTGAATTTGTGTCGCCAAGCGGCGCCAACAAGGTGCAGGCTGACAACAGCGCATGGTTCAATGCTGTGCAGGCATACGACGGCTACTTCAGCAATTGGGACGAGGGTGGCCAGTGGAAGTACTACTTCGGCTTTAATGAAAACATAACTATACTGATTTACGTGCGCAATTCCAACTACATTCCGCAAAATGTTAATATAACAAAAGTTGAAATGTCCGAAGACGGTGACAACTGCTGGTCAGAGTACTGCAGGGTCTACTCCAACTATTCCTACCAGGTTCTGAATGGCAGCGGCGGTACTGGTATCGCGGGAAACGGCACGATAAGGATAGTAAAGCCTGCTGCTCAGTGGAAGCGCGGCCAGCACTCTATCAAGGCAACAATACAGGGCAGCGCAGGGAATGCAGTTATAAAAACGGGCTACGTCTACGTAAAGGACACCGCACTTCCAAACGTTACGATAGTTTCACCGCAAAACGGGCAGGTGATAAATACAAGCACGTTCCTGTTTAACGCAACCACTAATGAGGATGCTAGATGCGGCGCAATACTGACGAATTACGACCAATTCTTAAGCAGCTTCTGCGGGGGGGGCAGCAACATAACAACAGGGCAGGCGTGCAACAGCACAAGGTTCAACGGAAGCACATACTATTACTTGTTTGTAGACTATCCTCCATTCGGTGGCATGAGCACTGGAGGAAGGGTGCACCACTACAGCTTCAACACTGCTGGCCTTGTTAATCAGGATTACGGAATAAAGGCTAACTGCTATGATGTGGACTGGAATTACGCTGCAACATTGGTAGCGTTTACGCTTAACGTTTCAACAACGAATGTTCAGGTTAAAGTAAATCTCTCAAGCCCGGCAAACAACTCTGTTGTTAACACGAGCACCGTAACTTTCGATTACAATGCAACAGGACCATCATACTCAAACCTTAACTGCACAGTATACATCAACGTGAGCAGCACCTTGGCAGCCAATACAAGCAGAAACGTAGCGCTTATCAACTCAACCAACATCACCACCGCAATAAACGTTACTGGCTTTAACAACGGCACGTACATCTGGAACACATACTGCTCCGAGACTACGAACGCAACCAACAATGCTTGGGCGCCATCAAACTTTACATTTTCAGTAGCCATAAATTCAACATCGAACAGCAGTAATACAACCCTTACAGCTGTGGGTGTGAACCTTTCAAGCCCGGCAAACAACGCTGTAATGAACTCTTCACCGGTAAATTTCACTTACAACGCTAGCGGACCTGCATCCATGAGCTGCTCGTTGTGGAGCAACTCGACAGGCGTTTGGAAGGCGAACAGTACAAACACATCAGCAACTCCGGGAGTGCAAAACGTAACACACAACTTCGTGAACGGCGCATACGTTTGGAATTCCAGATGCGAGGACAACAGCAACAGCAGCAACTACGCTTTCGCTGCTTTAAACTTCACACTCACTGTAACAAACCTCACAGGCACCAGCACCACTAGCACAAACATTAGCGTAAACCTCTCAAGCCCAGCAAACGTTTCAACCATTTCAGCAGCGGCCAGTTTCGTTTACAACGCAACAGGCGCAGCTTCGCTTGACTGCACAGTCTGGGGAAACTTCACAGGGAGCTGGGCAGCCAACGTGACAAACAACTCGGTCAGTGCTGGCGTAATTAGGCATGCGCAGACTGTGAACGTAAGCGGAGGCGTTTACCTCTGGAACGCACAATGCATCAATGCTACCGACAGCACAATATACGGCTGGGGCATATCAAACTGGACATTCACGAGGTCATGAAAATGAAAAACAAAACTCATAGGGCTTTAATCATACTGGCTGCCGCGATTTTTGCCACTTTAGCGTTTATTCCCCAGGCACTGGCTTCCCTGCAAGTGACAGGCTTTTCCTGCAACGGCGAAACCGGCACAGTTAATGTGCCAAATAATGTTGCGTTCACCTGCAGCGCCACAATCAATAACCCTGACGATTCAACTGCCTCGCTTAGCTCTGCCAAGCTGTACATTGATGGAAGCTGGGCCACTCAGTCGTATGACGCTTCAGGGTTCAGCACCTCTCTTGCGACAGGCGCTTCCTCAACGGCAACCTTTACTGACATAACTTCAACAACCCCGGGCAGCCACAAGTTCTCGTACATCCTGCTTGATGGCGTTTCAGACACATTTGTTGCTGACACTGTTGTCAATGTCATGGACATCAGGATAGCAAAGGTAAGGACAAACACAACATCAGCAGGGCAGAACGCACCCTTTAACGTTATTGCAGAGGTCTCCGCAGGAGGTGCAATGTCAGTTACCACAACCATAGACGTTTCTGACTGCGCTTTGGCAACTGGCGAGCAGGCGTCAAAAACTATTGGCTCTTTGACAGAAGGCGCGCAGACCAGCGTTTCCTGGAAGCTTATCATGGGAGCCAACGACTGCAGCTACACGGTGAGCGTGACAGGCACAGGCTCTGGCAGGGTTAGTGACGATGTTTCAGGCTCTGTCACATCAACAGGAGGAGGCGGAAGCTCTGGCGGCAGCAGCAGTAGCACAGGAGGAGGCGGTGGTGGCGGAGGCGGAGGAGGCGGTGCAGCTCTTGTTGATGAAAGCGTGCTGCTAAGCTCGATACCTGCTGGAAGCATCGGAACCTTCGCGTTCACCAAGTCAAAGGACTTCGCTGTTTACGAAGTGGCGTTCACAGCCAATGTCAATCTGGAAAACGCCAAGCTCATAGTAAAGGAGGCGAGGCTTGCAAGCTCAGCTCCAAGCGCTTCTGAAAGCGCCAAGGAAGCTGTTTACAAGTATTTCTCAGTGAACAGGGAGAAGGTTAAGAACGAGGAGATAAGTGATGCTAAAATCAGGTTTAAGGTGCCCAACAGCTACCTTGAGGATGAAAATGTCATCCCCGAAAGCATTGTGCTGAAGAAGCTTGTTAACAACAGCTGGGTTTCAAACCCCACAACGCTGCTTGGAAGGAGCGGCAGCTTTACCGGCTATGAGGCCAGCGTTTCAGGACTGTCCACATTCGCCATTGTTGGCGAGAAGAAGGCAGGAGCTGTTGTGAAGAAGGTTGAGCAAAAGGAGGAGGAAACAGCAGCTGAAAAAGCCGCTGCTGAAAGGGCTGCTGAGGAAGCTGCCAGAAAAGCTGCGGAGCAGCAGACACTGGCAGAGGGGAAAGGCACTGCAAATGCATTACTGGAAAAAGTTGGCGGCTTCAGCTTCGCTGCCAAGGTTGTCTGGACGCTTGTCCTGCTCATTACAGGGGTCTTAATAGCTGTTGAGACAATGCATTTCATGCACAGGAAAATGCCGCCTCTAAAGCTGCCAAAGATTCCCCCGCCGCCAACAATGGAAAGGAAGCAAAAGTAGCGGTAGCAACAGCCGCAGCCAAAAAAAATAAAAATAAGAAAAAGCAGAAGGATTACTCTGCCTTTTCCTTTGCGACATCAACAATGTCGTTTGGCGTCAGAAGGGCGACTCCGGCTTCTTTTCCGATGATCTCTACCTGCACAATCTTTTGGGGATTGTCCAGGTCGACGTTTTTCCTCTCAACAACATCGGTCAGCTTTATGATGAGCTTGACTCCTTCAAGCTTGTCCCAGTGCCTTTTGTTCAGGCCCATCTTCCACTTCTCGCTGTTGCCAATCCCGCCAGACGCTGCCTTTATGGCTTTCTGCATCGCTGCAACCTCTGACTGGCACCACTGGTCTATTGGCGTGAAGTGGTGCGTTACAGCAAAAAGGTTGGGGTTGCTGCTGCACAGCCCTCTTATCTTCGCAGCTGCCTTTCTCGCGTCAGAAACAGCAATCTTGAACAGCCCTTCAACCTCTGTTTGCCCTATCTGGGGCTTTTCACCAGCTTGCTTGAGCACTTCCCTGAGCTCGAGCTCGGCTGTTCCCCTGTGATTCGGGTCAAACGTGACAATCATGTTGGCCTGCCCTTTAAGCGGTGTGGAGCCAAGCGGCGCTGGCTTAGCTGCTGCTTTTCTTGCCGGCTTCCTGGCTGCTTTGGTCTTCTTTGCAGCCTTTGGCCTTGCCCTGGCTTTCTTAGCTGCCTTCGGCTTTGCCTTTGCCCTTTTTGAGGCAGTTCGCTTAACTGACCTTCGGGCAGGCCTTCGTGCCGATGCCTTTTTCCTGCCGGATTTGCCAGACCTGCCAGACTTAGACTTTTTAGACTTGCCTTTTCCTTTTTTAGCCATGAACATTCACCCCCTCAACTAAGGTTGCTCCCAAGCTATTCCCTTATATTAATGTTTCGGTTTCTCGGCGACAGTTTTAAGTTCGCTTAGGAACCTTGTTATAGTCTTTGTTACGTTTTCTGGCTGCGTTCTTAGAATTTCAACGACCTTTGCCAGAATATCACCTTCGTATTTAGTTGCTGAAGTAAGCTGCGCATCAACAGCTTTTCCCTTCTTGACCGCGTCTTTCCAATTTTCAAACAGCTCTTCAACCCTTCCCGGCAGCTGATTTGGCTCGCAGTTCAGCAGCTTTGCAGCCTCTGCGACTATTTTTTCTTTTTCGGCGGCAGCGGATGATTCGGCTTTGCCTGCAACGTATTCCAAACGGACAATCACGTCCTGTATCTTGCTGCTTCTGAGGATTTTTATCCTGCCAACCTCTCCTGTGTGGTTGAGGTGTGTTCCTCCACAGGCCTCAACATCAAGCCCTTCTACGTCAACAATCCTAAGAAGTTTTCCAGGAACTACCCCTCCTTGGTATATTGAAAAGCCGTATTTCTGCTCTGCTTCTGTCCTCGGCACAAATGACTTGTGCACAGGCACGTCAGCAGCAATAATTTTGTTTGCCTCTTCCTCAATCTGTTGCAGCTGTTGCTCGCTTAGCTGCTCATAATGGGTAATGTCTATTCTGGCTTTGTCAACAAACTTTGCAGCACCAGCCTGCCAAACGTGATTTCCCAGCATTTTTCGGCAGACGCCATTCAAGACATGAGTTGCTGTGTGGTGCTGGGCGAGCTGCTGCCGCCTTTCCCAATTGATTTGGCAATCTACCTTTTGCCCTGCTTTTAATCCGCGGTTATTGTCCCTGAGGACATGCACTACGACATTGCCCTGCTTGAACACGTCAGTTACATCACAGCCAGCCATTTCGCCAGCATCATGCTCCTGCCCTCCTGATGTTGGGTAAAAGTACGTCTGGTCAAGCACAACGTATTTGTCATCAATTATTTTCAGTATTGTCGCTGAAAATTTGACAACGGTGTAGTCGCCGTAGTATAGGACTTTTGTTGCTGGCACTCCTTCCAGGTCTAGTTTAATTTCTTTGGTTGTCGCTGTCGTTTGCTGCTGCTTGGATTTTTCGTGCCTCTCGGCAACCATTGCGTAGAAGTTATCAGGCACAGCAACTGCCTTTCCAAGTTTTCGCGCTTCTTCCTTTATCAGGTCAGGGCTTATGCCGTTGCTGTCGTAAAGCTGAACCAGCTTCTCGCTGCCTATTTCTTCATTCTTCTTAAGTATCTGCTCAACGATTTGGGCGCTTCTCTTTTTCGTTTCGGCAAATTTTCTCTTCTCAACACCTAGTATATCTGCCACTTCACTCAGGTTTTCGCTGAGTTCTGGAAACTGAGGCTTCAGGTAAGTAGCGTGAAGCTCGAACAGCTTTGCCATATCAACCTGCCATCCGTAGCTGTCAATAAACGACAGAGCTCTCCTAAGAATGACCCTCAGGTTGTAGCCGCCTGCCACGTTGCTCGGCAGCACCCCATCGCTTAGAGCAACAAGCAGGCTTCTTGAGTGCTCTGCAACAGAATAAAGCGCTGACAGGGGCAATATTGTTTTTTTCAATTCGGCAGCAGAAATCCCTCCTACCTTACCTGCAACATTCTCCCATGCCTTGTCTATGTTTTCAACTTCGTCAACGTTCAAGTATGAGCTGTATGGCAGAAACTTTTGCAGTAGCCCGGGCTCTACTGAAACGCCGGTTATTTCCTGCAGCTTTTTGACAACAGTCGGGAAGGTAGTTTCGTAGCTGGTTGGGGCAGCTCCAGTGAACCAAGCGTTTCTTTCCTGGCCCATTCCCATATCAAGGACTTTTAGTTTTAGTTCTTTATAGCCGTGAGGAGTTGTTTCATACGTCATATAAACCTGATTCCCAAGTTCTAAGCCGCGGCTGAAGAATTCCATGCAAGGGCCCATGTTGCCCCCTCCGGCCCAGGCGTCTTCGTGGTATGTTATCTCTTCGTTTGGAAGCCCAAGACCATCACTAAGCCATGAGTGGATATCCCTGAAATAGTCTGATTGCTTCCACTTCTCTGGAGGCATAAACGCGTGCTGGCCTATCATCACAAATCCTGTGTAGTGGGCTCCTGTTATGCCAACGTTGTCTATGTCATTAAACCTTAAGCAGAACTGTGGCACGACCAATGGATTGGCTGGCGGCTCTACCTCTCCGGAAACGACGTAAGGCTGGAAGTCGTAGATTGATGCCTGCACAAAATCAGTGTCATCCCTCCATCTTGCGGCTACAGGGTATCTTCTGATTGGCGTATACCCTAGTTTTTGAAATTGGCTTGCAAACTCCTTCCATACTTCGATGTAGTCGAGTTTTTTCCTGGCCGGGGAGCCATTGATGAACCGGAATCCGCCGCTGCATGCCGGGTCGCCGCACACTCTAGAATCGGTATGAACAGTCCAGTAATAGCGGCCGCAGTTGCCGCACTTTTTCCGCAAGAAGCCCTCTTCCTTTAGGACAGAGGTAGCGTAGTATTTGTCCGGTTCAAGCGATGCCTTTTTCCTGAACTCCAGCTTTATCTCCTTGTCTCCTGGCATGGTCATTGAGAAGTCCTTTAGCGTCTTTTAAATGTTTTGTGAGCCGTGCCCCGGGCTTCTGCTGGTGCGTGGCAGTGCCAGCAGTATCGCAAAATTTTTAAACACCCAAACGGCATTAAATGCTGTTGCTTTATGGATTACATTACCCTTAGAAAAGAGGTTATTGATGCGGGCCTTCTGGACAGGCAGTACGGCTACTATGCGTTTAAGATTGTTTCTTCCCTGTTAATGGTTATTGTGCCAGGCTTTCTCTTCCTGGCTGTATCAAGCTTCTGGATGCAGCTGCTTCTCATATTTGGCATTACGGTTGGTATTTTGCAGTTCGCTTTCCTGGGGCATGACGCCGGCCACAAGGCAATTTTCAAGAGCGACAGGTGTAACAACTTTTTTGGCCACATCTTTTTTGAGTTTTTCGGGGGGGTTGGCTACAATTACTGGGTTACCAGGCATAACGAGCATCACGCCAGCCCGAACCACGAGGACGAGGACCCTGACATGATTTTTGTCCAGTCTGAGGGCATGATGGCAAGGAAGAAGGGTCTCGGCCTGTTCCTTGCAAGGAGGCAGCACTGGCTTTACTTTCCGGCCCTAAGCATGTACGCGCTTGTGTTTCAGGTCAGGAGCACCATCCATAATATAAAGCTGAAGAATTCTTTTGATAAATGGGCTGAGCTGGTGCTGTTGACGTCCCATTTGGCTGTTTTCTGGATGTTGCCTTTTTTCTTTATGGCATGGTGGAAGGCGCTTCTGTTTGTTCCGCTGCTCAGGATACTTGAGGGGCTTTACTTTGGCTCTGTCTCTGCAACCAACCACAAGGGCATGAGGGTGGTGAAGAAGGGCGAGCAGCTTGACTTTGTTGAGAAGCAGGTTCTTACTGCCAGAAATTTGAGGAGCGGCATAGTTGTTGACTTTGTTTATGGCGGCCTGAACTACCAGATAGAGCACCACCTCTTTCCAACAATGCCCAGAAACAACTTCAAGAAGTGCAAGCCCGTTGTGATGCAATTCTGTAAGGAAAGGGGCCTTCCGTACGTTGAAACGGGCGTTTTCAGGTCTTACAGGATTATCCTTGGAGAGCTAAGGAAGGTCGCTAAGTCTAGGCCTGCAAGGACAATGGCAATTTAGCCAGAGTGCATCAGGTCCATTACTTCCTTGCCTGCCACGAAGGCGCCCAGCGCAGCCAGAAGCAGCGGAGGCAGGACAGTTCCGGCTATTGCGAGAACGACAACAACTATTCCTGTTCCTACCCCAACCAGGTTCATGAGCGAAGTATAGTGCATCATATCCATGAGCTCCTTTATTGTCATGAAAAGGCCTACAAGGAGGAGTATTATCGGCCACAGCGTGTTGCCTTGAATGCCCCGCAGGAAAAGCCAGACACCAATTCCGATGCCTATCAACGTTAGCGACCTGTATAGGCCAAGCCCAAGTATCTCTGCCGGGACTGTGTGCAGAAACTTCATGCCAAGGCGTTCACTATGGTAAATTTATAAATTTTATGGTAAGTTATTTATATCGTTGCTGAAGTATGTTGTAAAAAAGATGGTGCTTCATGGTTGACTTTTCGGGTTTTCTTCCGGTGGTTGGAGGGGCGTTTGTTGACTGGCTGCGGATGTTTGTAGCGCCGCTGGAAAACCTTGAGATGTTGTGGATTATAATCCCTATTTGGGGCGTTTGGGTATTTTCAGAGTTCTTTCAGGAGAAGAAGGGCACGAGCTTCGGCAATGCCATCACCAACGGCGCAACTCTGGTTTTCGTTGGGATTGACTGGACCAGGTATGTTGTGAGGCAGATGAGCGCTGGCAGCCTTTCATTTGGCACAGAATCAGCCAGTAAGTTCGCTGTTGCCGCAGCGATAATTGTTTTCGGTTTGCTGATAATAATCATGGGGATAAAGGGCCGCGGCCTTGTAAGGCTGCTTGGCAGGGTCAGGGAGACTACTTACGTCATGCTTACGTTCAGCCCTGTCGTTTACGGCGTTATCGACTTCAGCCTGCGCAACCTCGCCATAATCCTCGCTTTTTTCCCGCTGTTTTACATCCTGGTTGAGATACTTGACAGGGTGCTGCCAACCCCGCACATGTTTGAGCTTGAAGAGGAGGAAATGCTAGACAAGGAAATCGGCTCTGGAAAAGGTGCGGCTGGCGCAGGGGGTGCTGGCTTGGGCGGCTTGGGCAGCGACTTCGGCCAGGACGTTTTTAGCCAGTCTAGCCAGTTTCCGCAGCCTCCTCTGCAGCCAATGCGGCAACAGCAGCAATGGCAACAGCAACAGAAAGGCAGGAAGCCGTTCTAGAGGTTCTAGAATTATCTCAGTTTTAGCGCAACGACTGTTTGAATCTTTTGAAGCCTTCGCTGCCTTGTATCCTCTGCTGCAGCTGCTTGTCAACAAGCCCGGGCTCGGTCATTGCCTTGGCGTCAAGGATTTTACTTAAGTCTTTCTCTTCCAGTATTTTGCTTTCCAGAATCACTTGCGGCAGTGGTTTATTGTCGCGGAGCGCTATCTTGACAATCTCAGCCGCAACCTCATACCCTATGTAAGGGTTAAGTGCAGTAACCATGCTTAAGCCCTTTTCCAAAAGCTGCTGTGTTCTTTCCGCGTTAACAGTCATTCCACTAACACAAAATTCGTCAAGCATCTTTAGCATGTTCGTCATCAGCTTTATTGACCACAGCAAATCAAATGCTATAAGGGGAGTCATTACGTTGAGCTCCATCTGCCCGGATTTTGCTGCTTCGGCAACAGCATAATCGTTACCAAGAACTTGGTAGCACGTCATTATTGCACATTCCGGAATTGAAGGGTTGACTTTACCAGGCATTATCGACGAGCCGGGTTCAACCTCTGGCAGCACAATCTCAGCAATGGCTGTTTTGGGACCTGAATTCAGCAGCATAAGGTCATTGCAAATCTTCACTACTTCGGCAGCAAGCAGCCGCAGGGAATTTGAAGCCTCAAGGAAAGCAGAAGCGCTCCACGTTGCCAGTACATAATCAGCAGCAACAGAAAAATTGAGTCCTGCATATTCGCTCAGTTTCGCAACAACAAGTTGTTTGAATCTTGGATGCGTATTTATTCCCGTTCCAACAGCTGTGCCACCGATTCCAAGCTGCAGCAACGAATCCTCAGCAGCCTTTATTTTTCTTGCACAGTCATCCAAGGCTTTTGCGTAGCTGTTGAACACCTGGCCAAACCTTATCGGGACAGCATCCTCAAGGTGCGTTCTTCCGGTCTTTACAACAGCTTTGTACTCTTCTGCTTTTTTCCTGAATCCTCCAGCCAGCTTTCCAATTTCAGACATCAGTGGCTGCAGCGAGAACAAAGTGGAAATCCTTATTGCCGTGGGAATCACGTCATTGGAGGACTGCGCCATGTTAACGTGGTTGTTCGGATGGACAAGTGAGTAATCGCCTTTGCTGCCGCCTAGCTTTTCAATCGCTAAGTTGGCAATGACCTCGTTGCAGTTCATGTTAAAAGGTGTCCCTGCCCCAGCCTGAAACACGTCAAGCGGGAACTGCTCATCCCATTTCCCTTCCGCAACCTCTTCAGAAGCCGCAACTATTGCATCTCCAATGCTTTTATCCAGAAGCCACAGTTCCGTATTCGCCGCGGCAGCTGCTTTCTTTATCAAAGCCAAAGCTTTTATGAAATTCCTTTCTGCCCTAATGCCAGAAATCTGGAAATTTCTCCTTGCCCTTTCAGTGAATATGCCGTAATAAGCTTCAGCGGGCACGTCCATACTGCCGAGGCTGTCCCTCTCTACTCTTACGCCGGTTTCACGTCCCTCCATTGTTACTCACAACTGCAACGGCTCGTACTTCAGCTTCAGGGCTTCTGCCACAGCTTCATTGGTCAATTTGCCCTGATACGTATTTATTCCGTTAGCCAAAGCGGCGTCCTTCTTCGCAGCAGCAACCAGACCCATATTAGCTATTTTAAGGGCATAAGGCAGGGTTGCGTTAGTCAAAGCGTGAGTTGACGTGTTGGGCACTGCACCAGGCATGTTTGTTACGCAGTAATGTATTACCCCTTCCTCAACATATACTGGGTTTGCGTGGCTTGTTGGTCTTGAGGTTTCAAAACTTCCACCTTGGTCTATGCTTACATCTACAACTACGGATCCAGGTCTCATTTTTCTAATCATATCACGTGTAACAAGCTTTGGAGCCGCTGCTCCTGTTATTGCCACTCCACCAACAACAAGGTCGCTCTGCACAACAGCATTTTCTATGTTGTGCGGATTGGAAGCCAGGGTTATTACCTGCCCGCCAAAGATGTCATCAATCCTCCGCAATTCGTTAAGGTTGCGGCCCATGATTATCGTCTTTGCCCCAAGCCCATGAGCCATCTTTGCAGCATTTATACCCACAACACCTGAGCCGATAATGGTCACGGTCGCAGGCATTACGCCAGGAACACCGGCAAGCAGCTTTCCAGAGCCGCCGTAAGTTCTTTCCAAGTAGTGCATTCCAACCTGCACAGCCATCCTTCCGGCAACCTCGCTCATTGGCGTCAGCAAAGGCAGGCTCCCGTCTTCAAGTTCTACAGTCTCATAAGCCACTCCGGCAACTTTTCGCTGCAGCAGCTGCCTAGTTACCTCTGGCTCTGCCGCCAGGTGCAGGTATGTAAACAGAATAAGGCCTTCCCGCAAATGCTCAAACTCCGGCTGCAATGGCTCCTTTACTTTAATGACCATATCAGCTTTTTTCCAAACATCTGCAGCTGTTAAAACAAGTTGGGCACCTTGTTTCGCATATTCCTCGTCACTGAATCCAGAATTCCTGCCAGCCCCTGCTTCAACCAGGACAGTATGCCCGTTTTTAACAAGCACACCCGCGCCGGCAGGCGTTAAGCCAACCCTGTTCTCGCCTGTCTTTATCTCCTTAACCGTGCCTATTATCATTCCCACCCACCTCAGCCAAAACTTTTTGCTAGATTCAAAAACAGAAAATTGGTGATAAAAGAGTCGTATTTAATTGTTGTTATTGCCTTCGCTGCTTTCGGCTATAACTTTAAACGACAGCTGCTAACATTAGCATTCCGTAAGCAACACTCACAATCCCTGTAACCAGTGTTATTGCCTTGTAAACTGCGTCGCTTTTTGACTTTAGCAGCGGGTAAGAGAACAGCAGCGCGAAAAGCACCATCCCCGCAACAACCCCGAGGCTAAACACGGCAACCCCGAGCAGTACGTTGCCCAATGTTGTCAACCCCAGCGATGCCGTGAACAGGATTAGAAGCTCGTCGTTGCTTGCCAGGCCATGGATTACTCCTATGCCGAGCATGTGCTTGTGGATGTGACCCTTAAAATCTTGCACATGGTGGTGTGGATGCTCATGCCTTAAGCCTTCGTGTTCGTGGACGTGGCTATGAAGGCCGAAGAGGTCTTTAAGGCTGAAAAGGCCCAGCAGTATTAGCATAACACCAACGATTTTTTCGAAGCTAGCAAGAAATGCTGTCAATAGCGACTCCCTGAAAACGTAAAGAATTGTTGTGACGATGGCCGCGGTTATCATGTGGCCAAGGGCCCAGCTTGCGCTCATCTTCAAGGCAGACTTCAGCGTTTGCGTCTTCCTGAGAAGATTAGCTACTGCTATGAGATGGTCTGCATCGTAGCTGTGCTTGAATCCAAGCAGCAATGCAAGCCCTGCAAAAGGCGCAAGTTCAAACATACACTTGCTTTCCTTCCTCACGGCGTTTATAATGTTTATTCCAGCAATTTTTAACCAACTTTTAAATACACGGCTGTAAAAGCCGCCGGTGATATGAAACTGCGCCTTCACCAGTTTTTGAGCAGGACAGGTGCCTTTACAAGCAAGAAGGACGTAGTCAGCAGCGTTAGAAACGGTGAGGTCAGCATAGCAGGTGAAGTCGTTGTTAACCCTGAATTTATTTTTGATGCTACAAAGTGCAGGGTGTTCTGGAAGGGCAGGCTGCTGCAAAGAGTAAAGGGGAGCGTTTACGTCATAATCAACAAGCCAGAGGGCTATCTTTCATCCAGGCTTAGTTCAAACGACAGGAAGCTTGGCAAGAGGAGCGTTTTCGAGCTTGTTGAGAAGGACAAAAGTATTGGTGAGGCAA
Source organism: Candidatus Woesearchaeota archaeon (assembly GCA_016188155.1). Classification (GTDB taxonomy): domain Archaea; phylum Nanobdellota; class Nanobdellia; order Woesearchaeales; family UBA10216; genus UBA10216. The sequence continues at coordinate 41,593 of JACPIH010000016.1, forward strand.
CAATGAAGGCGTTGTTTTGTGTCGGAAGGCTGGACGAGGACACTTCCGGCCTCCTTCTCATGACAAACGACGGGAAGCTTGGGAGCAGGCTTACTGACCCAAAGTACGGGATTAAAAAGACTTATCTTGCTGAGCTGCAAAAGCCGATTAGCGGCAAGGCTGTTGTAGAGCTGGAAAAAGGCGTTGTGATAGGGCTGGAAGAAAACGGCAGGATAGCTGATTATAAGACCAAAGGCTGCAGGATTGAAGTGACCGCAGCGGATATGAAAAAACTCAAAGTGACCGTTACTGAAGGCAGGAAGCGCGAAGTCAGGAGAATTTTTGAAGCTGTTGGGAACAAAGTGCTGCGGCTGCAGCGCGTTGCCCTTGGCAGTCTAAAGCTTGAAGACCTTAACCTTAAGAAAGGCAAATACCTTATCGCAGACAGAAAGCTGATTGAGAATGCTACTCTCCTTTGACATGGCTGTAAAAGGAATCAATGTCAGCGCATCTTACGCCCAGCTCCTCGGCAGCCTTTACAAGGCCCTGGTCTGAGGTCATTATCGCCGCGTTAAGCTCCTTTGCCAGCATCAGGACTTCAAAGTCCTCCTCGCTGTCCAGTATGCCTTCACGAAGCACCTCCTTGTACTGAACTCGGAGCTTGTGGAGCTTTTCGTCCATAGGCGTTTTCTCGTCCTTCACGAATTTCTCGCTTACCCTGAGACCAGCATTCACCCTGCTTCTTACCTCATCAATGAATTTGTACATCAGGATTGCAGGCACCTTAAGCTCATAAAGCGATGGTGATTTTGTTACTATGATGTTTTTGAAGCTTGGCAGCTCTTTCTGGGCAAAGTATTTCAGCTCTTTCTGCACTGAAGGCGTCATGTAGAAGCGCAATTTTCTTTGTTTCACTACCAATGAGAGGAAGCCGCTTATGGCTTCGTCTACAGTGTTGCCGAAGTGCCTCCTTGAGTCCGGGTTTACAAACAGGCTTGTGTCAAGCACATAGCTGTCCGCAAGTTTCTTCCTGAATAGCATATTCATGCTTGTTTTCGCAGCAGCTTTAAAAGGTTTTTTAAATATAAAGCGCCAAGTCCTGATTATGGCTGCAACAATGATGGATGCAAGAATCACTACAGATAAAACTGGGGCAACAGAAAAAACCGAAAAAGTGCTGGCACATATTGAGGAGCTTGCTAACAAGCGCTTTTTGCACATTGTCAGCAGCCAGAAGGCAGAGCTGCTGGAAAGGCTCGTGAGAAAAAACAAGCCGGCATTTGCAGTTGAAACCGGCACCCTCATTGGATATTCGGCAATAAGGATAGCTAGGAATCTCCCGGTTAACAGCAAGCTTGTCAGCATAGAGATAAATAAATTCAGGGCAGCTGAAGCGAGGAAAAACATTTCCGAAGCCGGCTTGGCAGATAAGGCTGAGGTTGTGGTTGGAGAAGCGGCAAATGTTATGGGCAGCCTAAGGGCAAAAGCAGGCTTCGTGTTTTTTGACGTCGCAGACTACCTTGCCTGCCTGAAGGCCTTGGAAAGCAACGGCTGCATCGGAAAAGGCTGCACAATTGTTGCCAATAACGTGATGTGGTTTGCCGACAAGCTTGCGCCTTACCTTGCTTATGTCAGGAAAAGCGGCCCGTACAGTAGCGTTTACTACGATTTTGGTTTTGACGGCATGGAGGTTAGCATAAGAAATGAAAAATCCTGAAGTTGCCCAGTTGCTTTACGACATCGCAGACATGCTGGAGATGCAGAACGTCTCTTTCAAGCCCGCTGCCTACAGGAAGGCTGCCAGAAGCGTCGAAACCCTTTCTGAGGACATCGCAGAGGTTTTCAGCAGCGGAGGCAGGAAAAAACTGATGGCCTTGCCAGGCATTGGAGAAAGCATTGCCGAGAAGATTGAAGAGTTTCTCACCACAGGAAAGCTGAAGTATTACGACGACCTTAAGAAAAAGTTTCCGCAGCACATTACCGAGCTCATGAACGTCCCAGGAATCGGGCCTAAAAGGATTAAGCTTCTGCACGACAAACTCGGCATTAAGACGGTGAAGCAGCTTGAAGCCGCGGCAAAAGCCCATAAGATTTCCAAGCTGCCAGGCTTTGGCGAGAAATCCGAGGGGGAAATTCTCAAGGGCGTAGGCATTTTCCAGAAGGGGCAGGAAAGGATGCTTCTTGGCTATGCGTTGCCAATTGCTCAGGAGATTGAAGGCAGGCTCAAAGGCCTTAAAGGAGTAGTCAGGGCATCATTAGCCGGCTCCCTTCGCAGAAAGAAAGAAACAATTGGTGACGTTGACCTGCTCGTAAGCTGCAAAGGCGGGAAAGCTGCCGCAAAGATAATGAATTTCTTTACAATGATGCCAGATGTAAATAGAATTCTGGCAAAAGGCGAAACGAAGTCCAGCATTGTCCTTAAGACAGGGCTGCAGGTTGACCTGAGGGTGGTTGATGATGACAGCTTCGGAGCTGCCCTTCAATATTTTACAGGCAGCAAGGAGCACAACGTCGTTGCCCGCGAATTGGCAATAAGGAAGGGCCTGAAGCTTAACGAGTACGGCGTTTTCAGGAAAAGCAGCAACAGTAGAATTGCAGGAAAGACAGAGGAAGAAGTCTACAAAGCCATTGGCCTGCACTGCATGGAGCCTGAAATCCGTGAAAACTCTGGCGAAATCGAAGCAGCAGCCAAAAACAAGCTCCCGAATCTCATAGAATACGGTAGCATAAAGGGCGATTTCCATTGCCATACTGTAAAGAGCGATGGCGGCAACAGCCTCGGTGACATGGTGGCCGCTGCAAAGCAGCTTGGCTACGAGTACATCGCAATTACCGACCACAGCAAGAGCGAGAGGATAGCACACGGGCTTTCCATTGAGGATATGGAGAAATGGCTGAAGGAGATAAGGGCTGCATCCGCAAAAATCAAAGGCATCAAAGTCCTTGCCGGCTCTGAAGTGGACATCCTCCCAAACGGCGAGCTTGACTTTCCTGATGACCTTCTGAAGAAGATGGATGTTGTTGTCGGCTCGGTGCATTCAAGGTTCAAATCAACAAAAGAAGAGATGACAAAAAGAATCCTCACAGCATTGGACAACAGGCATCTTGACATCCTTGGCCATCCTACAGGCAGGATGATTGGTAAAAGGGAGCCTTACGAAGTGGATTTGAAGAGGATTTTCGCTGCCGCAGCCGAAAAAAAAATCTTGCTTGAAATAAACGCCCATCCTGACAGGACTGACTTGAAGGACGTGCACGCAAGGGAGGCGAAGGGCTTTGGCTGCAAATTCGTGATTAACACTGACTCGCACAGCACCGAGAATCTCAAATTCATGGACTTGGGCGTTGCAATTGCAAGGAGGGCGTGGCTCTCTGCTGAAGACGTTGTCAACACTAGGCCGCTGAGGGAGCTGCCGAAGTTTTTCAGGAGGATAAAGTTGTAGTTGGGTGAGATTGCAATGAAAAAGATTGCTATTACTGGCGCAAAGGGCACTATCGGCACAGCGCTAAAGAGAGGGTTAACAGAGTACGAAATAACTCCGATAGACCTGCCCGAGCTAGACGTGAGAGACCATGAAAAGCTTTTGGATGCAGTTAGTGGTCATTCCGTTGTAATTCATTTGGCTTGGGATGCGAAGGCAGAAAATTTCCGGAATGGCGGGCTTAATCCAGACAACTTTTTAATGGCACACAACGTTTACAGGGCGGCTTTGGAGGTAAAGATTCCCCGTGTCATTATGGCCAGTTCTGTGCATGCTGACAACTTTTACGGCTGGAAAGATCTGGGGTTGCTTTCTCCAGACAGGGTTCCAGTGCCAGATAGCCCTTACGGAGCAAGCAAAGTTTTTATAGAAGCCCTTGGAAGATGTTATGCGACTAAGGGACTGGAGGTTGTTTGCATAAGATTTGGTGGCGTTAACGCAGCCAATAAGCCTCCTCTGGACGATTACTACGAGAAGGCCGTATGGCTAAGCCATGACGACTGTATTGGGCTGGTTAGAAGTTGTATAGAGGGTAAGAGTATACCAAACAATTATTTAATTGTGTACGGTGTATCTGACAACGAAAACAGAATTCATGATTTTTTGAATCCTTTAGGCTGGATGCCTAAAAGGGGAGAAAGCGTTAGACGGTGAGATTTTTATGGCTGATAAAGAATTTGACGCTATAGTTGTTCTTGGCGCAGGAATCACTGCGAAGGGCAACATCACAAGAGTTGCAAAATCAAGAATGGACAGGGCAATCGAGCTTTACAGGAAAGGGGCTGCCCAGAGAATAATTGTGACAGGCAAAAACGAAGCCAGTGTAATGAGGCATTACGCTATTAGGAAAGGCGTCAAAGCAGCTGACGTGCTGGTGGAATCCAAAGCAAGGGACACAATAGGCAATGCGTTCTTCACTTGCAAGAAGTTTTTGCTCGCCAACAGCTGGCGAAGAATCGTTGTTGTGACGTCCATATTCCACATTTCTCGAGCAAAGCTTGTTTTCAAGAAGGTGCTCGGCAAGTCTTACGATGTCCGGTTTGTGCCTTCTGTGCGCGTTTTATCCGAAAAGGCTTTTAGGGAAAAGCTTAAGCTTGAGAAAGGGCTCCTGTTGCTTATGAAATTCCTTAGCACCTTAATTGCTGATGGCGACTTGGAAGCCATTGAGAACTTTTTAAGAAACAGCCCAATTTACAAAGTTCACGAAGGAGCTTCTGGGCACTAAGCTTTTTCGTTAACCTTTCTCGCCGCCTTCTCCATCTCCTTCCTCGCCTTGTCAGCTAATCTGTGAGCAAGGTGCAGCGGTTCAGGAAGCTTGTGAGGCGGCTTTGTTGTTTTCTGCACCACTTCCATGGCTGTCTCAAGGCTTACCCTGTGGCCGACAGAAATGTAAATAGGCTTGGCATGCTCCTTTGCCTTGAACTCTGCCCCAATTATATCCTTCCCGACTTTTATGTTGCCTGCCTCGTCTTCCTCCCCCAGCAGCCGCGTCTTAGCCACTCCGATTGTTGGCTGGTCAAGCTCAACTCCCAGCTGCGAAGCTAAGCCGCACCTGAGCGGATGAAGTATGCCATTCCCGTCAACAAGTAAAACGTCAGGCTTGTTTTTCAGCTTTGAGAATGCTTCTTTTATTGCTTTACCCTCGCGGTAATACAGGAGCCCGGGCATGTAGGGAAAGTCGTTCTCAACAGCAATCGTTTGTTTCTCTATAATTTTGAATTTATCGTCACAAACTACAATTGCAGCAATAACTGTATTGTTGACGTAAGCACAGTCGCAGCCGCCAAAAGTCTTTAGCTCGCCATGCTCATCTGTTGTAATGACCTTGCGCGCTGCTGCCAGCTGCTCCTCTTTTAGCCGTTCAATGTCCATCATGAGTGGGCCCGGCCAGACTTTCGTAGCCTTTTCCCCCAGGGCTTTTGTGAGCCGCTGCGAACAAAAGGGCTGTTCGAACTGGCGACATCTACCCTGTGAAGGTAGCGTCATAACCACTAGACCACAGGCCCGTAGCGGCATGGCTGCGGCTGCAAATTTAAAAAAGTTTCTGCGGCATATCTGTTGATGGCTATTGTAGTCCCAAATCATAGAAACATTTAAATATGTAGTCACCTAAACATATTTTCATGCATGTGGAAAAGAGAAAGCTGGGAGGGAAGACAAAATACTACCTTGCACACTCGTTCAGGGAGGGAAAGAAGGTATACAAGGCAAGGAAGTATCTTGGAGCAGACCTGACAACCAAGCTGCTTGAGGAAAGAAAAAACATCGCAAAAGCTCTTATGGAGGGAGAGATAAGAAGGTATAGGGTGATAAGGGATCCGCTGAGCTTCGAGTTGTCAGCAAGGGAAATCGCCTGGGTTAAGGGCATCCAGGCAAGGATACCAGTAAAAATCAGCCATTTGTCGGAAGCTCAGTGGCAAATGTTCTCAAGAATTTTCACTTACAACACAAATGCAATAGAAGGGAGCACTCTCAGCAGCAGGGAAGTAAACGAAATCCTGAAGCAGGACAAATGGCCTGAAAAGCCAAAAGGGGATATAGCGGAGGCATACGGGGTAAACGAGGCAGTGAGCTTCATAAGAAAAACTGATGAGCACTTATCAATAGGACTGATAAAAGAGCTTCACAGGATTGTTTTCAGGAATTCTAAGCCTTTTGCAGGGCAGCTTAGAAAGTCGGGGGAAGAAGTGGCGGTTGTTGATAACTTGGGTAATGTTGTGCATCAAGGAGCTCCGCAGTCAAGAATCAAATACCTCTTAAATGAGCTTATTAGCTGGTACAGGGCTAACATAAAAAAGTATCCGGGCTTTATACTTGCTGCGGTAGTCCATACCCAGTTTGAGAATATCCACCCGTTCAGGGACGGAAACGGCAGGGTCGGGCGGCTGCTTCTGAACAATATTCTCATAAAGCACCGGCTTCCTCCGGTAAACATAGGACTGAACAACAGGATGGGATACTACGCATCGCTTCAGGCTTATGAGAATAGCCATGACCTGAAGCCTACTATTGAGCTTTTCCTGAAAGAATACAAAGCTACTGAAAAGGCAATGGGTGACTACAGTAGAAGTAAAATGTAGTCACCTGAACCGAAAGAAGCTTGGGCAGGGTTTTAGCAAAACGACAAGCAATAAAAAGCATCAAGGTATCGCGCTAGACGCATGCGCATACGACAATTAGCAGAGGGAGTTGAAGCTGCAGCAAATGCTTTGA
>JACPIH010000017.1 GCA_016188155.1 Candidatus Woesearchaeota archaeon
CAAGCCGACCTTGTCGCAGCAAGGGAAAATCACAATTTTGGCAGCTCTGCGGTCCTCCGAGCCTTACTTAAGAAGTCTTTTATATACTCTCGCCGGGCAATTGTCCAGTGTCCAGTGACTTCTCGACGTGAAAAGTTTCTGGGTATTTCGGAAGAATTTCAAATTATGACTCAGTTCTGAGGAAAATAACAGATGCAACAATAACATAAGCAGTGCCCAGCAATGTCAAAATATTGAAAATTTCATATAAGGCGTTGGCGAGTGATGTCATGTTTTCGCAAACATTCCAATGAAAAACGCCTTGCGGTCCGAATCGCCTTTGTTCGCAACCGGAATCTGGAATAAATGTTGTAATTATCCAAAATGCTAATGTAATTAGAGTAATGATGTAGAATGCATTTTTTGAAAAAAAGAATTTGCTCATACGGCTGCTATCGTTTCTGAGGTATTTAAAGATTGTTACAGGTCTTAGGCCAAAACCGTCAACATTAAAAATTGGAAAAGAACGTATTATGCCAATGACTACGCTGGAGGAGGTTCTAAGGAGTTCCAAGTATGCTGAAGTTGTAAGGCAAGTCCTGGATATTTTTGTTCCGCTTGCATTACGGCTTCCTCAATTGCGCGATAATCCTGCAGCGATGCTGGAGAAGGTAAAGGCAATCGGGCGAAGCGGCATTACAGATGTCGCAACAAATGCTGATATTTTCATTCAAGATGAATTGAGGAAACAGGTTGAAGGACTGCATGACGATTGGCAATTCTGGGGAGAAGAAGCCGCTGATAATGCTGTCGTATATGATGCCACGAAGCGTTACCTGTTTATCACAGACCCAATTGAGGGAACAAACAACTTCAAGGCGAAGAAAGATGAGCAGTGGGGTTCTGTTGTTGCTCTCGTTGACATAGCCACCAAACAGCCTGTCATTGGTATAATTGCTCTTCCAGCACAAAGAAGATTTTATCTTGGGATAAAAGGAACAGGCGCCTATATTGTTGTGTACGGTGAACATGGACGGCCATCCTCCTTCACTCGCATGGCAAGTGAACCTGAACAAGCAGAGTTCACCTACAATAACAGTCCGCACTTTGAAAGCAGGTTAGTCAGTCAGGTTCAAAAATTCATGGCTATGGGAAAGGTGCAGCCCAGTGCCCGGTTCGCCGACGCTCTTGAGAAATCCAGGAAAAAGATTATAATGCCTGATGGTTCTGTGTTTATTGACCCTGAAAGCGGTGCTTTGGAAGTGGTCCGCAACAGGGGGACAATTTACTTCAAAACAGGCAATGAAATGGCGGCTGTGGTTCCAATCCTTGAAGAGTTGGGAGGGAAAGTAACGGATGCTTACGGAACTATGTGGCATCTTGGAATAAGTACGCTTATTGCTGCGAGGACAAAAGCGGATTACCTGTATCTGAGAAGTATTTATGAAAGGACAATTTGATAATGGTTTAAAACCGTCAACATTAAAAACAACAGTCGCGAGGGATTCAGTCATGGTCTTAATTTGTGCCATTGATGAGGCGGGCAGTTTATTCTTTTAGCAGCTGTTGCAGATGCTAATCGATAAGTCTATAGGCCCCATCATCGGCCCGATGGTAATGTGCGGCGTGCTGACTGACGAGGAAGGCGCTGCCGAGCTGAAAAAGATTGGTGCGAAGGATTCAAAGCTCCTGTCTCCAAGGCAGCGGCAGCAGCTGTTTGGCAAGATAGTCAAAATTGTCAAGGGCTACAAAATCGTAATCATAAGCCCTGCCGAGATAGACGCCTCTGTCAAGTCAGATGATGGCATGAACCTGAACTGGCTCGAGGCGCACAAGTCTGCCGAGATTATCAATGCCCTGAATCCCGAAAAAATAATTATTGACAGCCCGAGCAACAACGTGAAAAATTACAGGAAATACCTTATTGAGCTGCTGAAAAACAAGAAAATCGAGGCTGTTGTGGAGCACAAGGCTGACGTCAACCATGTTGAGTGCTCTGCCGCGTCAATACTTGCGAAAGTTACCAGGGATGAGGAAATAGAAAAAATCAAGAAAGTTGTGGTTGAAGACTTCGGCAGCGGCTACCTGGCAGACCCTAAGACTATTGAATTCTTCGACAAATACTTTGAGACTTATCCTGACATCTTCAGGAAGAGCTGGGCCCCTTACAGGAAGAAGGCTGATGGCAAGTGGCAGAGGAAGCTGGGCGAGTTTGAAGAATAGAAAACAATAAAAATACATCTACGGCGGGTGATGTTTCATGGCTAAAGACGAAAACGGTGAGGACGAGCTTGAGGCTAAGGAGCCTGAAGAGGAAGAGGACATCTATGAGGAAAAAGAGAGGGAAGAGCTTGAGGAGGAGGATGAGATTTCTCCAACAGAAGAGGCCTTCATGGAGGGCTATGAGGAAGAGGAGAAGGTTGCTGAGTGCGCAAAGTGCGGCAAGAGCCTCCTTGAAATGAAGGGCGCAGTTGAGCGGGAGTTCAAGGGCAAACACTACAGGTTCTGTTCTGAGAAGTGCGCCAGGGGCTACAAGTTCAAGTAGCTCTTGATTCTTAGTTAGCTTTAAATTATGCGCCGGATTACCCTTTTTGCATGGCCATTGATGAACATGTGAAAAGGCTAGGCAACCCGGATACGCTTGTCGAAGCTCTTAAAGCGGCTGGTTCGCCTGGCTTTTCAAATTTTACAGCAGCCGACTTTTTGAGGGGACTGAATCTTGTGCTGAAAAATGAAGAGTACAGGGCTCTTTTTTTCAAACACATAAGTGCTGCCGATTTAGTTGGACTGTTAAAAGAGCCGCCAGTAAGCCTTAGTTATTTTGAAACGCTTCAGCTTATGATGCTGCTGCCAACGCCAAAAATCCTGTCCTTCGTTTTTGCAGCTGGCACTGATGCGAAGTCCGATCTTGAGGGCATAATCAACGGGATTCACAGTGGCGGTTTTAACCCCTCTGACCGGCTGCATCTGGAGCTGGAGTACTCAAGATATGCTACCAGGTTTTATTCGCCGTTTTTCGAAACCACCATACCCTTTCCTTATTGCGATATGCCGTTCGAGAGTTTCGCTAAACTGCCTTTTCTGGATGGGCAAGAGGTAATTCTGACTGACCGGGATTACAGAGAGGCCGAAAAGACAGCAAAAGAGGCCCTGAGCGTTCTTAACTTTGTCAAAGGCAAAGTAAGTCCTGCAGTTCCTCTTATGGTTATAGGCAACATGCGCTATGGCAGCCTCTTTGTAGTCAAGCCAATAGAAGATTACCTGGCTGAGCTGGGCGTTAAAGTGGTGCATGATGAATACGTTAGTTCCAGCGATTTTGACAGAACTGATAAACGTGTTGGAGATATTTCCAAAGGGACTCTTGACTGGATAGCCGAAAATGCTCCGAATGTAATTGTTGTTGATGGCACTTCCAATAATCATGTCTTTGACGAGTGGGAGGTTGGTAAGCCAATAGATGACGCAGTTAGGTTCCCGGCAGCTATGCTTGGCTACATTTATGCGTTCAGGGACTTGAATCGCTACCATGAACTCAAAGTACCTCACTACGAATTGAATTTTTGGGCTCCCGAAATGCGAGAGCGTGTATTTGTTGGTGAACACGAAGTGCGCTACAAGCCAGTTGTTGGTGATGGCAGCCGCGAACTTACTATCGTGTGTTCAACTTCACTTGGCCCAGAGTCGTCCCACGGTTACTTTGACAACCCTGAAAAGCGCGCAAGGAGGTTTGTACTGGGTTTCACAAGCAGCGGATTAAAATGGAGAATGGCTGCATCTACAGATGATTTTGTAGAAGCGGTACAACAGCATATGAAAGTCGTGATAGCTGAGTTGTTGCGATAGATTTAAAATGTAACAATCTAAAGGGGTTTTATGCCTTTCAAGAACCCTGCTGGCTTGTATGCGCTACTGGCACTCATACCTTTCATCTTCCTGTATCTGCGAAGGCCGAAGCCGAAGGAGAAAACCATCCCGAGCCTGATGTTTTTCATAAAGGAAGGCGGGGTAACGAAATTTGCCAACTTTTTCAAGCAGATATTGAGGAACCTTCTTTTTTTGCTGCAGCTGGCCATAATCCTGTCCGCTGCTTTTGCCATTGCCTCCCCTTTTTTTACAAGCGAGAAGGCAGCAGCTGCCAAGCATACGGTCCTGGTTATTGACGGTTCTGCGAGCATGAACGCCTTGCTGAGCGATGGCTCAGGCACAAGGTTTGGAAGGGCTGTTGAGGAAGCCAGTTCGAGGCTTGAGGGCAGGGTCAGCGTAGTTCTGGCTGAGAATATCCCTGTTGTTGCCCTGGATAAGGGGACTGCAACTGAGGCAAGGAAGATTCTTTCAACCCTGAAGGCAAAAGCCACAAAGACGCACATTGGTGATGGCATGCTTGCTGCTGGCGAGCTTATCGATGACAGCTCAGGGAATAGCAGGGTCGTTGTCCTGAGCGATTTCCAGGCTGATGAGGGCACTGACGCCATTGTTGCAAAGCGCTCCTTGGCAGCGAGGAAGATTGATGTTGAGCTTGTCAATGTTCTCGGCAGCGGCAGCGAGGGAAAAGAGGCATTAAAAGGGTTGAGCAATGTTGGCTTTGTTGGCCTGGACATCAACAAGTTCCAGACAACAGCCCTTGTCAGGAATTATGACGACTCACAGCACAAGGTGGACCTTGAGGTCATGAACAACGGCAATCTGGTTGCAAAGGAGCAGCTGGACATTGGCCCAAGGTCTGTTGAGCCTTTCAGCTTTGGCACAGTGCATGGCAGCACCCAGCTTGACATTCTGCGCAAGGATGACCTTGAGACAGACAACAGGCTTTTCGTAAGCTCCCCTGTGAGGAAAATCAGGGCCCTGCTGATAACAAACTCTGACAGCAGCTACCTCATGGCAGCCCTCAGGTCCTCTCCGAATGTTGAGCTTGACATCGCCTTCCCTCCTGTTGTCAAGGCCTTCAACTATGACGTGATAATAATCCATAATGCCTCTTCGCAGTTCATGCTGCCTGGCTTTTACAGGGAAATCAACAAGGCCGTAATGAATGGCACAGGCCTTGTGGTGACTGCCCAGCAGGTCAGGCAGGATTTGCCTGTTTATGTAAAGCAGTTTGACATGCCCTTGGAACTCTTTGGCATGGGCAATTCTTCAAGGGCTTCTGTGAGGATTGAGGGCTACCTCACTAAGGGTGTTGATTTTGGCGTGGTTGCAGGCTATAACGTTGCAAGGCCTTACAGTACGGATAAGTTTACAAGCCTTGTCGTTGCTGACGACAACAGCTCGCTGCTTGGCTCTTATTCAAAAGGCAGCGGCATTGTTTTTTACTACGGGCTGCTTGACGATGCGAGCACATTCAAGAGCTCATACTTTTACCCGGTATTCTGGGACAACCTGCTCAGCTTCCTTACAAGGAGCGAGGACATCGCAAGCTTCAATGTCCAGACAGGGAGAGTTGAGGGCATAAGCGAGCAGCAGGTCATGACACCATCAGGCAGGGTCAAGACCGCACGGCTTTTCTTTGACGAAGCGGGTTTTTACACAATCGGCTCAAAGGTGATTGCGGCAAACATTGTTGACAAGGCCGAGTCAGACATTGCCTCTGAGAAAGCGCTTGAGCTTGCCAGCTATGATTCCACTCTGCTGTCCGCTGCCACAACAGCAAAGAGCGAAATTGAATTTGGCAGCCAGCTTGCTTTTGCAGCTCTCGCGCTGGTCCTGCTTGAGCTGCTTCTGGTAAAGATGCGGGGTGACTTGTGATGGCTGTTTTCAGTCATCCAAAGCTGATGCTGCTGATTCCGGTAGCGGTTGCAATAATGTTTTTGGCAATTAGGAAGGATTTCGTCAAATTAAAAGGTGACAGGTGGGCATTCTACCAGAAGGTCAAGGTAAGAAGGCGCCTTGTCATCTTCGCATTGAGGTCTGCTGTTGTTGCATTATTGATTGCTGCCTTGGCCCAGCCAGTGGCGCTGAGGCAGGAGCTATCGTCAGGGGACCCTTCCCTGACAATTTTGGTTGACAGATCAAGGTCATTTGACCTTTTTGACAGGACTGAAGCTGACAAGCAAAAGGAGGAGCTTGGAGACAATATGCCTGTGAGCATAAGGCAGATAGCAGCGCCTGACAAGTCAGCGATTGGCGATGAGCTTCTGGCAGCAATGCTTGGCAATGACAATCTGCTGCTGGTATCTGACGGCAGGGTTACCAGCGGGAGAAGCCTGGGCGATGTGATGGTGGTTGCGTCCTCAATCAATTCCACCATCAATTCGCTGTATCTCGAGCCGGTAAAAACCGACCTTGCGCTGAAGGTTGAGGGGCCCCGCATAACAACGGTTGGCATTGACAATGAGTTTCTGGTAAGGGTTGATGAGACAAAGCCGCAGAATTCCATGCCTCTGGGCTATAACGTTGTTGTGACGCTTGATGGCGAGAAGGTTGTGGACGAAACCTCTTCAGGCACTAACGCGTTCAAGTTCAGCAGGAAGCTCGATGAGGGCTACCACAGGATTGTAGCGCAGCTCAACGCTGCCGATTTTATTCAGGATAACAACATATTTTACAAGACTGTGAAGGTTGAGAAGAAGCCGAAGGTGCTCCTCATCTCCAAAAAGAACTCCCCTCTCGAAGGGCTGTTCTCGCCGCTTTACGACCTTAGCATAGCCCAAAGCCTTAATGAGGTGGGTTTGTCAGGCTACTCTGCTGTTGTCCTTAACGATATGCCTGCAAATGAAGTGGATGCCGACAAGCTTTCCTCCTTTATTGATGATGGCAACGGCATTGTTGTTGTTGGTGGAAGAAGCTCATACGACAAGGGCAGTTACAAAGGCACATTCCTTGAGAACCTGCTGCCTGTCAATGTTGGCTCAGGTGAGGAGGCTTCCAAGAAGTTTGTCAACGTTGTTTTGCTCATTGACATCTCCGGAAGCACAGGGGAAGGCTTCAGCACAACCAGCTCAGCAACTGTTGAAGAGGTCGAAAAGGCGCTGGCCCTTGGCTTGGTAAGCGACCTAAGGCCTGAGGACCGGGTGGGGATTGTTGCGTTTAACGTTGAGCCCCGCACTGTTGCCGAGCTGGAAAGATTATCGGCAAACAGGAATGAGCTTCTCAGCAAGGTTCCAAGGCTTGTCTACACAGGCAGCACCCTGATTTCAGAAGGGCTGCGGGGAGCAAGGCAGATGCTTCGCGATGTTGACGGCAGCAAGAACATTGTCCTGCTCTCTGACGGGAAGTCAGGCAGCATGGGCGAAGACCTGATTGCTGCAAGGTATGCGTCAGAGCTGGGCATGAAGGTGTATGCTGTTGGAGTTGGCGAGGGAACGAACAGCGAGCACATGCAGGCAATAGCCAAAGCCGGCAGTGGCGTGTATTTTGAGCCTACTGAAGCGCAGCAGCTGAGGATAATCTTCGGCTCTGCAGAGGCCGCTCCTACAGACAAGATGAAGCTTGAGAAGCTCAACAATAACCATTTCATAACCAGGAATGTCAAGCTTAATGCGAGGCTTGCGGGCTTTAACCAGGTTGTTCCTAAGCCAAACGCTGATGTGCTGGTCGCGACAGCTGAGAACAGGCCTGTAATCACGGTCTGGCGCTTTGGCCTTGGCAGGATTGTTTCCCTTGCAACAGACGACGGCTCAGGCTGGGCGGCCGAGCTCCTAAACAGGGAAAACTCTGCTCTTGTGACAAGGACAATGAACTGGGCCATTGGCGACCTGGGCAGGAACAAGCGGTTTGATGTCACAGCCCGTGATGCCTTCCTGGGTGATGAGTTCGAGGTTGATGTCACGGCAGACAGCATGCCCAGTGATGCCAGGATGCCCTTTTCCAAGACTGGCGAGCGCCTTTACAGCGCGCAGCTTGAGGCTGACAAGACAGGCTGGTACTCGTTTTTCGACGCAACAGCCGCAGCAAATTATCCCCTTGAGCTTTTGAGCACAGGCTACGACCCTGACCTTGCCGTCCTTGTACAGGTAACAGGAGGCGAAACATTCAGGCCTGGCCAGAGTGATGAGATTCTGCAAAAGGTAAGGGACGACTCAAAAAGGCTTGTGACAAGGCAGAAAAGCCTGGCCTGGATTCCCCTCATAATCGCCCTTGTTGTTTTCCTGCTCGACATCGCAATCAGAAAGTTGTGGGAAGGTGCAGAAAACAAGGTAGCATGACCACGGCGACATAATTTTTTATATAGTAGATGCTTCAAAAAGAGTTAAGTTTGGTGATGAAAGGTGTACGTGAAGAAAAACGTGAATTTTACGCTGCTGGTATTGGTCATAACAGTCCTCGTTGGCACTGTTGCAATAACAACCTACTTCCAGTCAACCTACAAGGATGTGTCAACAGACCTTAAGGAAAAGGCAGAGCAGCTTGAGGTCATAAGCAGCAACTTCACCACCAAAATTAAGGAGCTTAACAAGACCTACAGCGAGCTCCAGATTAAGCAGCTCGACAAGGAGAAGCTTGACCAGCTTTACACAGACCTGCTGAAAGACAAGGAAAAGGTTGATGCAGAGCTTACAGTGACCAAGGATAAACTCATAGAAACGCTTACAGAACTTGAGCGCAAGAAAGACGAGCTTTCTGACGCAAATTACAAGATATTGCTTCAGGAAGACGAGATTACCGACCTCAGGGTAAAAGTCGACAATCTGGGCAAGACAATCAACAGCCTGCAGGACCAGGTTAAATCACTCGAGAAGCAGCTGTGCGACGAGAAGACAGCACAGGGCAAGGCGTGCTAGCGGAAAAATGGAAAAGTAAAAGGCAAAATGGGAATATTCGCTGAAGCTCTGAAGGAACTCAAAACATCTTTGCTCAAGGTTTACATGTTTGAGGAACTACTTAACGCAATACTGGTTTTCCTGGCCGCATATCTGGCAAGCTCGGTGTTCAGGCTTGGCCTTCTGCTGCCAGTCATTTCAGGATTGGCTTATGTGGCCTTTGCCATTTACAGGGAGCTTCGCCTCAGGCCTGACAAGGCTGTTGAATCCAAGTATAAAGACCTCAGGGAGAAGCTTTCAACCGCAGCAGAGTATGCAAGTGTTGAGAGCAGGGTCGCGAACGAGCTTAAGTCAGAGGTGCTCCAGGGCCTGAGGAAGGTAGAGGAGTCGTCCTTTCTCAGCGAGCGCAGGATTTACGTGAAATCAATCGCGGCTGTTGCGCTGTGCTTCGTGATACTCCTGCTTTCGCCTGTTTCAATCGGCTTTTTCAAGGCAAACCTTGCCGACCTTTTCTCGCCAGACAAGTCAAAGCAGCTGCCGACAGGTGATTTCAGGGTTGGCAAGCAAAACCAGAAGGGCGAGCTGCCAATCGCTGTCCAGTCATCAAGGAAGGACATCTATGGCCAGCCCTCGGTTGCAAAGCTCGGCTCAGAGGAGCTCAAGGTGATACTAAAGCCCGCTGGAACAGAACTCAGCACGAGCAACGTAAAGCCGCCGGAAGAGCTACAGTTCACCGAGCAATTCCCCGAAGAGGTTGTCTCTGTAGCTGCCGAGAGCATGGAGGAAAGGATTCCGAAAGAGCAGCAGGAGCTTGTCAGGAGGTATTTTAAGAACGTAGTTGAGGCAAACAGGTAACATTTATTAATATGTTATTCAGTTAATGCCACAGTAGATGTTAAGTAGCTCTAAAAAGGAGGTCACATAATTAATGCTGGCTTACAAGAAGCTTTTTGATGACGTTTTCGAGGAAGTTGGTAAGGTCATTGTCGGCCAGCAGGAGATGGTCACGCAGATACTCTCCGCCATTCTGGCTGACGGGAACGCGCTTGTTGAAGGCTACCCTGGCTTGGCGAAGACCCTGACAGTGCGAACCCTTGCCAGAATCATGGACCTCAGGTTCAGCAGGATTCAGAACACGCCAGACCTTATGCCGTCTGACATCACAGGCACCTATGTCTTGGAGGAGAGCAACGGCAAAAGGGAATTCAAGTTCCACCCAGGGCCCGTGTTTGCGAACGTCGTTCTGGCTGATGAGATAAACAGGGCAACGCCCAAAACACAATCCGCTTTGTTAGAGGCAATGCAGGAAAAGCAGGTGACAGTTGGCAACACAACATACAAGCTTGACCTGCCGTTCTTTGTGCTGGCGACGATGAACCCAATAGAACAAGAAGGGACGTACCCATTGCCTGAAGCCCAGGCAGACCGTTTTCTTTTGAAGATAAAAGTAACCTATCCGAGCTTTGATGAGGAGATGGAGATAGTCAACCGCTATACAGCCGAGGACAGGGAAAGGAAGCTCAGGGTTGTGGTGAGCAAGGAGCAGCTCCTCGACCTCCAGGCACTTACAAGGCAGGTTCCGGTGAGCTCTGACATCAAGCAGTTCATAGTCAAACTGGTTAACGAGACCAGGAACAGGAAGGACATTATCGAGTATGGCGCTTCCCCAAGGGCCTCAACAGGCCTTGTCCTGGCTTCAAAGGCCAGGGCTTTGATTAGCGGCCGGAACCACGTAAGCATCGAAGACGTCAGGGCAATGGCTTATCCAGTGCTCAGGCACCGCATCATACTAAACTTTGAGGCAGAGAGGAAAGGCCTAACTGCTGACGGCGCAGTCAAGCTGCTGCTTGACAAAGTAAAGTAAAATGATCACGACAGAATTCTTGGACTACCTTGACAGGTTCAGGCTCATAATAAACAAGAAAGTGACTTCAAACTACACCGGCAAAAGGACCTCGCTCTACACAGGAACAGGCGCAACGATAAAGGATTACAGGATTTACTCGCCAGGTGATGACTGGCGCCTCATTGACTGGAAGATTTATGCAAGGACCGACCACCTTTACATCAGGCGGTATGAGGAAGAGCGCAACCTTGTCATGCATGCCCTTGTTGATTCCAGCGCGAGCATGAACTACGGCTCGCCTGTTACAAAATTTGAGTACGGCGCTATGTTGGGAGTGGGCTTTGCCTACCTTGCCCTGAAAGAGAATGAGAAGTTCCAGTTCGCGACCTTCTCAGAGGACGTTAAGGTGTTCCAGCCGAGAAGGGGCCTGGGGCACCTTGCCAGCATGATTGACTACCTTAACTCTGTCAGGCCTACCAGCAAGTCAAGGTTCAAGGACATGATGGTGAAGTACAAGAAGTTCCTCACCAGCAGGTCATACATTGTGCTTGTTTCGGACTTCCTCTTTGACATTGACGAGATAAGGGAAGGCCTACTGACCCTGGCTTCAGGCAACCACGAGATAAAGGTGATGCAGGTGCTTGACACGACAGCGCTGAGTCAACAGAAACCCTGAGAACCTACATAGGCCCGAAGCTCGTTGTGGAGTACGAGAACAAGCTCGAGCAGCACATTGCCAGAATAGGAAAAATCTGCACAGGCATCAAGGCGGACTTCTGCGTCGCAACAACCGCAACCCCGATTTTCGATATTTTCTATGATGCGCTGAGGAAGTGAAATACAATGTTCACTGAAAAAGTGAAGTTGATTGGAAAGAAGTCCTTCGTTTTCAATTAATATCGTAAATCTTTCGCTTTTCCTGTAGTTTCTCACTGGACATTCCGGAAACTTTTCAAAATTCTCGCAATTAGCACTGGACACTGGACAAATGGGCGGCGAGGATTTATAAACAGCAGATGATACCTTGTTGCGGAAAATGGACTCTAGTAATGCAGTAGTGGCATTTCAGGGAAAAGGCATCAGAAGAACATGGCACGAGGAGGAGTGGTGTTTCGTGGTAGAGGATGTTGTAGCCACCCTTACTGATTCTAATGACCCTAAGCAGTACATTCAAAAAATTAAGCAAAGGGATCCTATTCTGGCTCAAGGGTGGGTACAAATTGTACATACCCTTCCGGTTGACACTGCTGGCGGAAAGCAGAAAATGAACTGCGTCAACACAGGGATGCGCCTGAGAAAGTTAAAAGAAAGCAGCTGGATTAATTACGTCCCTTCCTGCCAGCTTTCAACGTACTTTTTCTGCTCATTTGTCATGGAATCAATCTTTACACCCATAGCTTCGAGCTGCAGCCTTGCAATGTTGTCATCAATACCTTCCGGCAGCGTTATTACAGCGGCTGGGAGTTTTCCTTTATTCTTCACCAAATACTCAACTGCAAGGGCCTGCCCGCAGAATGACGTTGCCATTACAGCGCTTGGATGGCCCTCGGCCGCTGAAAGATTGACCAGCCGCCCAGAAGCGGCAACAAATATTGATTTATTGCCAAGCTTGTACTCCTCCAAAAACAGCCTGATTTGCTTTGCCTCTTTGCTCATCTTCTTCAGCGCAACGAGGTCAAGCTCAATATCAAAATGCCCTGCGTTTGCAAGTATTGCGCCGTCTTTCATCTTTTCGAAGTGCTCTTTTCCCAGAACGTGCTTGTTTCCAGTGACTGTGATAAATATATCTCCTGCAGCTGCAGCCTCGGCAATTGGCATGACTCTGTGACCATCGTAAACTGCCTGAACAGCTCTGAAAGGATTGACTTCTGTTACTATTATGTTAGAGCCGTGGCCTTTTGCCCTCAGCGCAACTCCCTTGCCGCAGTCACCGTAGCCGCACACTACAACATTTTTCCCGGCAAGGAGCGTGTTGGTTGCCCGTATGAGGCCGTCAATCGCTGACTGCCCTGTGCCTACATAATTGTCTAGAAGGTGCTTAGTCTTATTGTCATTAACCGCAACAACAGGGTACTTGAGCGCGCCGTCCTTTTCCATTGCTTTCAGCCTTATTACGCCCGTGCTTGTTTCCTCGCAACCGCCAATTATTTGCGGCATTAGTTGTGGATGCTTGGTATGTATTTCAGTAACCAAATCGCAGCCGTCGTCAATCGTAATATTCGGATTGGTTGCAATTACTGCATTGATGAATTTGTAATAATCCTCTTTTGACTCGCCCTTGTAGCCGAAGACCTTGATGCCGGATTTTGCAAGAGCTGCTGCAACGTCGTCCTGGGTTGAAAGGGGATTGCAGCTGCAGATGGCAACATCAGCGCCTCCTGCGATTAAGGTTTTGACAAGGACGGCCGTTTCTTTTGTCAGATGAAGGGCCATGCCCACGCGCAGACCTTTCAGCGGTTTCTCCTTCGCAAACCTCTCTCGCACCTTGAGGAGGGCGCCCATCTCCCTCTCAGCGAATTCAATGTTCTTAAGGCCCTGCTCTGCCAGCGAGAGGTCTTTAACAGCATAATTCTGCCCAGTATCCATGTGTTTCAGCCGCTTCTGATTAGAATATAAAGTTTATGCCTTGCCTTGACAAAATCGGGAAAGTTTCGAATTTCCGCAAATAGCACTGGACATTCCGCAAACTTTGCGCAATGGCTTCCCAGAGCCTGTAGAGCCAAAATTTGGGCATTCCAGCCTTTCTGAAAAGTACACTGGACAGTGGACAAGTGCCCGGCTACAGAATATAAACGGGTTCTTGCAGAAGTTTGGAAAAAGAAAAACGCGCCGCATAGCCTAGCGCAAGAGGTTGAGATCCGGTAAACTAAAAATGTTAAGTGATATATAAACTTTTTGCCGGCGTCGCATAGCTTGGTCATTGCGAGGGGTTGAGATCCTCTTGGCGAAAGCCTCGCGGGTTCAAAACCTTAGTGGGTGAAACTCCCGCCGCCGGCGCATATTTTCGTAATAGCTGTTTTTCAGAACTCCCTTATCCTCTCAAACTCCCTGTACCTTTTTTCTATGTCTGCGGCAGTCAGCCTTTTCAACCTCTCCAAACTGAAATCCTCAGCATTGAACGATGCGACAACAGAGCCGTAAATGATGGCTTTTCTCAGTTCTTTTTCCTCAGTGCTGCCTTTGCCCGCAAGGTAGCCTATAAGCGCGCCCGCAAAGCTGTCCCCGCAGCCTGTTGGGTCTTTAATGTTTTCGAGAGGATACCCAGGGGCGCTGAAGTGGCTGCCATCTCCGAAAAGCAATGCACCGTGCTCGCCTTTTTTTATTATTATAAACTTCGGGCCCAGTTTCAAGACCGCTGCAGCTGCCTTCACTAAACTCGGTGTTTCAAAAAGCTGCCTTGCCTCGCCATCATTGAGCAGCAGAACATCAACGCTTTTGATTACTTCAAGCAGCTTCTGGCGCTTGTTGTTTATCCAGTAATTCATGGTGTCGAGCAGGGTTAATTTCGGCTTCTTAACCTGCTGAAGCACGTTCAGCTGCAGTTCCGGGTCAATGTTTGCCAGAAAAACGTACTCTGCATCTTTGTAGCTTTCAGGCAGCTGCGGCTTGAAGTCTGCAAAGACTCCAAGCTCGGTCTTGACAGTCTTTGCCTCGTTCATGTCATACTCATAGTAGCCCTGCCACCTGAATGTTTTGCCTTTTCCATCAACCTTAATCCCTTCAACGCTTACGCCGCGCTGCTCCAGCAGCCGCAAGTGCTGTTGCGGGAAGTCTTTCCCGACCACTCCTACTATGGCAGGCTTGGAAAAGAACGAGGCAGAATAGCTGGCATAGGTCGCTGCGCCTCCCAACGCATCTTTTACCCGGCCGAAAGGCGTCTTTACAGTGTCGAGGGCGAGTGAGCCGACAACGACAAGGTTTATCATGATCTGCCAGAAAAAGCATTACATCTTAAATCTTTTTATTATTAGAATTACTTAATGCTGTAGTATGCAGAATCCTTGCCTAATATGTTGCCGTTTTGGTCGCTTGCCTCAACGTAGACATAGCACGTGCCCTTGCCTGCTGTTTTGCAGTAGCCAGGCTCAACCATGAACTCTGTCCTGCACGGCCTCATCCTCCTGTCCCAGGTCACACAGTGAAGCCTGGGCTCAGGGTGCTGTCTTTTTGTGGCTCAACTATTTTAATGACAGGGCCTGTCGGTGCAGCTTGCACAGGTGCTGTGGATGTTTGCGCTGCCTGCTTGGTTTCCTTTTTCGTTACTGGTGAGCTTGGTGAGGTGGTTGCGGTTTGCTGCTGTGGCTGTGTGGTTTGCTCTTGCTGTGCCGTGTCAGAAACCACAAGCCCGGTAATGGCTTGTGTCTGCGATTTCAGAAAAGAAGGCGTTGAAATCAACTGAAAAACGTACAGGATGGCAAGCATCAGAACCAGTGCGCCAACAAGCTTGAACTCGCTTGGCACGCTTTTGCCGAAAGGCATCCCATTTTTGGCTTGAATCTTTGAAAATTTTGGGAATTTGGAAAATGCCATTTGCATCTTTGATGCTTTCCTAGCTGCTTTTTTAGTGCCCATCTTTTACTACCTCGTTTTTGATAACTCTTTCACAACCCTTTTGCAGTGTTTTTCAACTCCGTAAAATGCTGCTGCTCATATATAAATATTTGTTTTTGCTGCCTGAAAGCGCCTAAAAGCCACGAAGCTGCTTTTCTGCCTTTTTCTTCTTCTCTTTTGCAGCCTCTTTTGCTGGCAAATCAGATGTTGAGCTGCCGCAGCTTATGCACAGGTTGACCTCCTTGTCAAAGTCGACAAGCGCCAGAGCCATGACCACTGCACTGACCAGCAGGAGGGCTGTCACAACCTCTCCCCACAGGGGGTTTTTTGTGATAAGAAGGTTAACAGCCCTTGATACCCCTATCATGCCCAGCGCAACCGCAAACCAGAGCCAGAGGTTTGACCTTTTGCCAACCAAAAAATGGTTTCTGAGGCTCAGAAGGGCAGCTATGGAAAAGGCTGCTGCAGAGATTATCCACAAGGCGTTTAGCTGGAACGTCATTTTCCACTCTTCTCCTTTTTAATGAGCCTCGAAGCTAGTATGAACGCTGAGGCTGCGAATATGCCTGCCACGACAGAGCCTATCGCTTTGATGTTTTCCATGTAAATGCCAAATGGCTCAAGCAAAACGAGGAGGGAGTTTATTGCGAGCAGCGCAAGGGCAAGGTTCATAAGGTTCCAGCCGTCCCATGACGTGTCTTTTGAGATTCTGTACATCTTGACAGCGCTTACCAGAAAAAAGATGGCTGCAAGCAGCCTGGCGAAGTTCGCTATTATTACAGTTTCTGCAACCATAAAACACAACCTCTTCTATGCGCCTCTATGCTCAACGCCTCTTCGGCCGATGCACTATTCCTCAAGGTCTTCCAGCAGTTTCTTGATTTTGCCCAGCTTCTGCCTTACCTTCTGGAGGTCTTCCTCAGTGAAGGATTCCTGGTTCCTGAGGGTTTTTTCCTCCCTCAGAAGCTCGTCAAACCTTTCCTTGATTTTCATGAGGTCTTTCAGGCCTTCTTCAGCCGTTCTTTCCTCATCCTCAGTAATCCCTATCTTGCCGCGTATTTCATCAAGCCTTTCCTGAAGCTCCTTCTCCTTCAGCTCAAGCTCCTGCTTGCTTTTCCTTACCTCTTCAAAAGTTGCCTCAAGGAAGCGCGTTTTTTTAGCATCATCCGCAGTGTTTCCTGTTTCGGCTTCTTCATCTGCCATTAATCATCACCAAGCTCTGCTCTTTCCAGCTGTTTTTAGTTATAGAGGACTTTGAATAACTCCCTTATATTTAACTTTTGTTCAAAGTCCTCTTAGACAACTTTGCTATACGACGGGGTTAATCAAAGTTGTCTATAAATTTATTCCTTCTTGCAGCCACTATGCTGCCATTCTCACTGGAACCTTTTAAGCTCTTTTTCTATCTTGAACTTATCTTCGATATACGCTTTGGTGCTTACTATGCCTGCCGAGAAGCTTTGCTCGAGGACCCTGAGCTTCTTGTCAAGCTCCTCCCTGCTAACAGAAGATGATGGGGCTTCCGGCTTTTCTTCTTTCTCTGTAGTCTCTGCTGTAGCCTGTTTGGCTTCTGCTGGCTTGGCTTCGATGACTTTTGTTTCAACGCCCTTTCCTTTCTCAATTACAGCAGGCAGGGTTGGCACTGAAGGCTTCCTTCCAAACCGGGCAGGCAGGATTCTGGCAAGCCTCTCGCCAAATAGGCCTTTCCGCATCCCTGTCCCTCCCCCAACTCCGCCACCAGCACCTGCTCCAGCAACAGCAACATGCCTGTGCGGCAGGTGGTGGGAAACTATCTCTACGACCGAGATTAGGCTGAGCAGTGATGTAAGGGCGAGTAGCGCCATTATTGCCATGAAGATAATGTTGGTTTCAGTAAAGCCCTTTGCGCCAAGCTGGATTGGGCTGAGGACCTCAAAGGTGTCGCTTCCAACAGCTACAGCAGTTTTATTCAGCATGAGCTCAGCAAACACGTAATACTGGCCTGGCCTTGCGGACCTCGGCACTTCAAGGACGCCAGTTACGCTCGCCCTTGTCTCAACAGCGACTGTCTGCTGCTTGCTCGTTATCAGGGTGTCTTCATAATCCTTTATGCCGTATACGACAGTAACGTCAAACCTTCCGGCTCCTATCAGGTTGAACATTGCAATGTCTGCAACCACAGACTCACCGGGAAGCACTGATTTTGTTTTTGGGTTTATGCTCACAAGGGCATCGAACAGGCTCTTTAGAGGAACGACTTGTATCAGGACGTTAACCACTAGCTTATCCCAGTCTCCTTTGGCAATTATCTTGCCAGAATAGGGGCCTGGCTGTGTTTCCTTGCTGACAAGGACAAGCAAACCGATTGTACGGGATTCTCCTGGTTTCAGTTCTATGTAAGATGTGTCGAGCGATACGAAGCTGCCAATCTTTTCTGCGGTTATGTCAAGCTTGAGCGTCTTCTCGCCGGTATTCGTTAGCGTGAAAGAAGCTTTTTTGAATTCACCAGGCATGATAAATACAGTTATGAGTTCATCAGAAGCATGAATAACGAGCGCATGCTTCGCAGCAGGCGCTTCTTCGGCAGCAGGCGTAACATTAGTCTTCACTGTCGCTACGCCTCCTCCACCTCCCCCACCACCGCCTCCGCCACCGCTAGTGGTTGATGACGCTTCCGGGCATGCCGAGGACTCTGAAGGCTTGCTGTTCGTTGTGCCGCAGTGGTTGGAGTCAGTGCATGTCCTGGTGCCGCACTGCTGTGCAGAATCAGACCAGCCTGTGCAGCTCCAGCTTTCAGTGCAGCTAAGGGCTCCCTCAAGCTTGAACAGCACGGTTGATGTGCTGAAGTTGTCAAACGTTGCTGTGCCACTGGCAACCCTGAGGTTAAACTCAACAGTCTTGTCAACGAACTCCGAGCCGTTGTACCAGAGAAGCGTATAGAACGAGAAGCTGGTGTTGACTTCTATGCTCGCAGAAGCGTTTTCAAAGCTGTTGTCTGACTCGACTGTGATGTTTTTCTGGAATTTGGTTGAATTCACAAACTCAGCAGATTGCGAAAGCGATGGAGGGGCCGCATCGAATATGATTGTTACTGTCTCGGCAGACAGGTTTGCCTCCCACGTCAGCTGGCCTCCGGAAATGGTTATGTTCTTTACCACGCCGCTTTCGTTTACCTTTACGTTTGTTATCTTCTTCCACGAGGTTGGGATGCTTATGGTAAGGTTTTGCAGCCCTGTGCCGTTATAGCTCATTGGCAGCTGGATTGAAATGTTCGTACCGTTGACAGAAGGCGTGGAATTTTGGGTTGGCTGTGACTGGTTAATCACAACCGGCGGTATGGTTATGCCAACGTTGACTGTTGCAGCTGCGCTTACATCGGTAGAGCCCGTGATAATGCCGGCAGCTGCCAGAAGCAGCAGCAATATTAGAAACGCAGCACGTGCCGGCTCTGCATTCTCTGCATTATGTCCAGCATGCCTTGCTTTACCTGAACAGCAGTTTTTTGCCATGTTTCCCTTTTTTCCTTTTGTGAATTCTGTACGCCGCATAGGCTATCACAATCAGGATGATAACCACCCACATCTTCCCTGTTTCCTGGAGGTAATAGCCCAGGTAGAACTTGTCAGAATTCTTCTCTATCTTCACCTTGAACTTAAGGCTTACCCCAGGCAGCAGGGAAACTATCCCGCCGGGCTCTGACGTTAGCGGCTTGACGCTATACCTGACCTCGTAAACATCTCCAACCCTTGCGCTGTCAGGCACTGTTATGTTGATGGTTACCTTGGTGTCAACGCTGCCGGCTGGCAGGATATAGACATCTTTGGGATCAACTATCCTTGCTATGTCGCCATTGCTGCTTACATCTACTTTAACAGGCACGTCCTCTTCATCAACATTCTGCAGGGTAATCGTGAACATGGCTGAGCCGCCATCCTCTGCAAGCTCCATGGTGTTTTTTTCAAGGAAAGGCGATGAAACGCCAAGCGCCCCTGCCTCAAGCGGCATTGTCGCAAGGGCAGCCAGAGAAACGGCAAACACAAGGGCTATTGCTGCGGAAATAAGGGAAAAAAACGGGTGTTGCCTCATGACATGCTTCATAACATCCTAAAATAAGGTGGCGCATTTATAACTTTTACTGCGTTTGCTATGCTTTTGCCTTTACTCTGTCCATACTTCCCATGCGCGCGATGAGTTGTAGGTTACTCCTGAGCTCAGGCCCTTGTTGCTGGGCACGTCTATGTAGATGTAAAGTGTCCTGTTTCCTAGCCTGTCACCCTCGTTTGTTGTCTTGTGAGGCAGCGTTGCCGATAGTGGGCCGTTACTGTCTGTAACATTCATTGGAGTTGCGTTTACCATGCTATCACCAAATCCTGAGCTTGACGATTGTGTTGCGTTGATGCTGAAGTTGCCGCCTCCCAGCTTGAAGAAGTCTGTCAGGCTGGCGTTCAGGTCGTAGGGCGTAACGTTAATCTGGGTGAAGTCAAAGTTGCCTGTGTTGTTTATGACTATGCCAACTTCCTTGTTGGTGTCGCCAAGGTTGGCGCTTGTGATTGACGAGTTCAGCATGAGCTTGAATGCTGAAAGGCTGCCTACGCTCACGTTATGGCCTGCGCCGTTGTTGTTGTTTCCGGCGCTTAGCGAGTCATTGAAGGCAATAGAGCCTGCATTGTCAGCTGCAGTCAGGTTAATGCTCCAGATTGTGGTTGCGTTGTTGAAGTAGCTGAATGCGACCATGCAGCTGTAAGTCCTTGTTGTTGAGCTTGCATCCTGTGTCACACAATTGCCGCTGTCATTGGTCAGGGTTATGCCGTTATAGGTTATGTTAACGCGCGATTTGGTATTGTCGATGTTCGCGGTTCCGTCAGCGTCTGTCACATTAAAGTTTACAGTGAACTGGGTCTTGCCTCCGTCTGTCAGCGATACTGTGCCATTCAGGGCGACACTGCCGTTAAAAACAACAGGCGCTGTGTTTCCAGTACTGACAGCGATATACAAGGAGTACGGCCCAACACGCGCAGCAACAGCACCGCCAACAAGAACCAGCAAGAAGACAATAGCAGGAACATAAATATCCCTAAGACGCCCCTCTTTTAACCAATCCATCTCTGTAACCTGTTTTAGCGTGATTTATCGGCATTCATGACCATATGCTGCTATACACATCTTTAGTTTGATATACGCATCACTATATTAATCTACCCTTCTTTGCAACAATCCATATTTAAACTTTTGGATATTCACCATGGTTAACTCGGAACGCGCTAAAGACCAGTTCAAAAGCCATTCAATATCAGTTCAATGTGCTAGGTCACTCGTTCTTACTTCTACACACATAACAAGTAATTTTACATTTTTATTAGGTATTAATTAGCAAAACATTTATAATTAAAACATACAAGATAAGCTATTTCTGAGAGGCAGCCTTTGACAGAAAACTTTAAAAACAACACAAATTAGGTTAAAATACATACATTATAGGACAATAATAGGACTTCCTAGATGAAAAAGTCTGGAAAAAGAGGCGTTGGCAGGCGTTTTGCTAGCGATGCCTCTCCTTCTTCTCCTCAGAAATACCATCCAGCCCTGGTTTCTTCCCGGATAATAAAAAGAGCTGTTGAGGAGCTCTGCGCAAGGCTTGGCTTGAGCGAGGAGCAGGTTGTCAGGCTGCTTGAGGAAAGGGGCGAGGCAATCCATATCCCTGTTTCTATATTTTCTAATACAAAGCTTAGCGGCCTTGAGCTCGTCTGCAAATACCTGAAAGAAGAGCTCAGCATCCATTTCTCGGAAATTTCAAAGCTGTTGAACAGGGATTACAGGACTGTCTGGACAACCTACTCAATAGCCAGCAAGAAGCACAAAGGAGCGCTTTCTGTTCCCAGGAGCAAATACTTCTTTCCAACATTAATTCTGACAGACAGGAGGCTGAGTGTTCTCGAGGCAATTGTTTCCTACCTGAAAGATGAGCTTGGGCTGCGGTTCACCG
The DNA here is from genome assembly GCA_016188155.1 of Candidatus Woesearchaeota archaeon. Lineage (GTDB taxonomy): Archaea > Nanobdellota > Nanobdellia > Woesearchaeales > UBA10216 > UBA10216. Next base: position 21,035 of record JACPIH010000017.1, read on the forward strand.
AGATAGGCAGCGAGCTGCACCGCGACCAGCGCAACATCTGGACGGTTTACAGGCGAGCCAAGAGGAAACTGGCCGCATCTGCTGGAGAGAAATCAGGAAAATCAGGTCCAGAAGGAGAAGATGAAAATACCAAGTGAGTTTGAACTGCGAAGCAGGCTTGAAGCCCTGCAGCGAGCCAGGGAAGGCTGCGAAGAGCGCAAGATAGAGCTCTTCAAAGCTATCAACAAGCTCAAGCAGGACCTGCAGGAAGGGCTGATAGGTGAGCAGCGCTACAATGCTGAGATTGCAAAGCTGCCGAAAAGCCCGCAGCAGATAATCTCAGACTGCAACAGCGAGATTGCTGCAATAGATGTAGACATTGACTCGTGCAGGGAACAGCTGAGCAGCCTGCGTGAGGATAAGAAGAATGAGAGAATCAGGACTGCCGTCATCCTTGCGGCGCTGCTGCTTTTCAGCGTTGGCTTGCCGCTGCTTACCATAAAGCTGACAGGGTTTGTTGTAAGTGAGGAGGTAACGGCTTACACCCAGGACATCACAACAAACTTCACAGCATCACAGACCTTTGCGCTGAACATTGAAAGAACCGGAGGCGTTGGTGAGCTTAGAAGCCTGCTGCTTGGAGGAAAGCTTATCGGGGATGGAAAGGCAAGGGTTTACCTGGAAAGAGGCACTGAGCGCTACCTGATACTTAACGAGTCTGCGATTAAGGAAAAGGGCGTGACAAGCGCAAAGGCCCTGACTTCAATAACAGGTCGTGCAGTAGAAGAAGTCAAGGAAGCAAAGGCTGGAAAGCCGGAGGAAGCCAAAGAAAAGGCGAAGGAAGAAAAGACAAAAGAGCTGGGTAAAGAAGAAACTGCAGAGAACGCAACGCAAATACCATTATCGAACGAAACAGAAGCCAATGCGACATCTGAAAATGCCACAGCCGAGATTACGTTGCCTGCTCCAGAACAGGAAGCAGCCTTGCAGAATGAAACTCAGAACTTGACGCAGAACGAAACCCTGAACCAGACACAGCCGCCAGAGGCAGAGCCTGAGCTGCCGCCTGAGCTGCCTTCTGCTATTGAAGTTGAGAAAGCAATAAACGTCAGCTTGGCTTACAAGTCGGGCACAATCTTTGATGCCAATGACGATGGCATAGAGCTTGACATCCTGGCAATAGACTTCACAGTTGAGGGCACAAACTTCAGCTGGGATGCTGACCAGTCCAAGCTGTGCACGAGGTGGGTAACGCACTCAATTGATGACAACTCCGACAGCTCAATCTGCCATGGCAGCGCCGAGTGCTGCGCCCTGGTTGAGCTGACTCCGTTTGAGGAGAACTGGGATACACCCTTAGATGTTTTCGTTGGAAGGTATGGCGCAACCTACAACAACACGGTAAGCAGCCAGGTTATCTTTGCCAATTACAGTCTGGACCCTGAAAACGTTTACTCGGAGATATACTACAGCGAATTCAGCAGCCTGCCTGCAAAGTTCGCTACTGTTCCTCCGCTTGAAGGAGGCATCATGAATGAAACAAACAAAACCGTTGCTGTTACTGAGTTCAGCAACGTGTGCGTTGAAACTTGCTCCTTATCCGGAATTGCTGGCTTGAACCTCAGCGAATACACCTTGGTTATTGAGGTTGAAAACGCCACATTAACGCTTAGCAACGTGACTTACACATTGGCAAAGGTTACTGAGATTGACATAGAACCGCCAATAGTGACAATTACTCAGCCGAGAAACACAACATACACTGAAACAATAGCTTCAGGTGAAGTTAGAAATACCACAACGCTGAGGCTTGACTTCACAGTAAACGAACCAGCAAACTCAGTATGGTACTCGCTGAACAGCCAGGACAGCGTGACCATCGCCACGGACACAGCCGCAGGCACAACAGCCACAACAATTACAGCAGCTAATGGAACAAACACGCTGCTGCTGTTTGCCAATGACACTTCCGGCAACGTTGGCTATGCTGTTGCTGAGTTTTTCGTGAACATCACAGCCGTGCCAATAGTAGTAATAGACTTAGAGCCTCCGATAATAAACATCTCATCGCCGCTGCCGAACGCAACATACAACACAACCTTTGTTCCATTGAGCTTCGCGCTTAGCGAGCCTGCAACAGTGAGCTACTTCCTCAACCTACAGAATAAGACTGAAATAGCTTCCAATGTGACTTTGGCTGCCGAGGAGGGAAGAAACCGCTTGTTGCTGCTCGCAACAGACATTGCCGGAAACGTCGCCCATGAGTCTATTGTGTTCTTCGTGAACACCAGCAACGTAACAGCAGCAAACATTACAGTCAATATTACGCCGCTGCTGAAGTCAAAGAAATCGCACTTCAAGCTTGGCGAAGATGCTGAGCTTGAGTTTGAGTACATCCAGAAGAAAGAGCTTGTGAAGGCTGGGAAGTGGAAGGACGGGTACGAGGCTTACGAGGACGAAGATGATTATGAGGAATTCCTTGAAACTGTTTCTGCTGCTAAGAAATCAGCGGTTGAACAGGCTATAGCTGCTGAAAAGGCAAAGCCCAAGCGCAGGCAGGTCGGCGAATGGGCAGCGCCAAACGAAACGATAACAGCGCAGCTATTTGACAGCGAAGGAAGGGAAGTGGGCATTGGCGCAGAAATAGAGGAGCTAAGGGAGGGCAGATTCGGCATTAAGCTGCCAAAGCAGAGAGCATTCAAGGCCGGGTTATACACGTTAATGCTTAGCTTTACAAAAGATGGCACAATTTACACCGAACAACAAGACTTCACCTGGGGAGTCCTTGCCATTAACACGAACAAGTCAATCTTCCTGCCGAATGAGGATGCGTTCGTTGCGATGGCTGTGCTTGATGACCAAGGGCACATGGTGTGCGATGCTGACGTAACATTGACCATTACAGACCCGGCAGGCGAAGCAGCAACGTTAACAACAACGAACAGCGAAATAAGCGTTTCAGACGAGTGCAAGGTTCTAGGCGTAACCAACCTGCCGGACTACTACACAACCTACAAAGTTAAAGGAGCTGGAACTTACGTGATGAACCTCACAGCAGCAACTGCTAACGGCGTAAGGACAATACTTGACAACTTCACAGTCCAAAGCCAAGTTGACTTTGACGTTGCAAGAGCAGGCCCAACCAGAATATATCCGCCAGTGCCTTACACGATGAACTTTACCGTAACTGCCAGCGACAGCTACAACGGCCAAATAACAGAATTTGTTCCCGCTTCATTTGTAATAGCGCCGCAGGACGGCTTAACCGTTGCAACAGCTGCCGGTGCAAAGGTGCTGACGTGGAACAAGGCGCTGAAGAAGGGCGAAACAGCCAGCTTCTACTACCAGTTTGACGCCCCTGACATAAGCCCCGAGTTCTACGTCTTAGGTGAATTGGGAATAGGAGCGTGGAAGGAAGCAAGGCAGTGGCAGATAGCATCAGACCTTGTTCCTGCCCAAGACGTTAACTTCACAACCCCCGATGCGGCAGCCCCGGGCATGAACATAATTGTCCAGTTTGTGGGTGCAAGCTTTAACGATTCAGAGATTGTCAAATTAAACGTAAGCTCCTCTGTCATCTTCGTTGGCCAGCCTATTGTGTCCAATGAGAGCGGGCATGCGAACATAAGCGGCAAGGTTTTGACAGTGCCTTTCTTCATCAACGCCTCTGCCGCTAACCAGGACGTTCAGGTAAACGTTTCCGGAAAACAGGTGAATGGTGTGTTCAAAATAATCACGCCGGCACCTCAAAGCGGCAACTTTACTGGCCTGAGCGGAAATCGGGTGCTTGGCAACGTTTCGAATGGCAACAGGACAAAAGGGGGAACAATTGTCCTTGACTCTCTGATAATACCGTCAGGGCTTACTGTCACCATAAACCTGTCTGATTCAAACACTGCAAAACAAGGCGACCAGGGCTACCTGCCTGCGGTGCTGGTTGTTGACGGGCCTGTGGATATTCAGGGAATATTGAGCGTTAATGGTTCTGATGCTGGAGCAGTAAGCGGAGATATTGGAGGCCAGGGTGGAGATGGAGGCCCAGGCGGTGGAGGCGGAGGGGCAGGAGGAGGAGACATAGCAACGCAAAACAGGGGAGGCCATGGCTTTACAGGAGGTGGGGGAGGCTCATGCGAAGGTGACCAGGCTCTATGTATTGAAGGCAAGGGTGGGAACGGCACTGGCACTCAAGGCGGAAACGCAACACAAACAGGCGCTGCCACATCCGGTTGGGGAGGCGATGGCGGTAATTCAACAACACCGTACGCAGTTGGTGCCACAGGCGGAAAAGGCGACGGCGTTGACGGCTCAGGAGGAGGAGGAGGCACTGGCTTCTTCTTCGGCACCAGCGGAAAAGGCGGTGTGGATACTACTGACGCAGAAGGCGCAGGAGGATTTGGAGGAGGAGGAGGCTCGTTCGCTGATGCAGGCGGAGGCGGTGGCTACGGCACAGCAGGCGTAACCCTCACCGGTGGCGGCGGCAGTGTTTACGGCAATGCGCAGATTGTTCCTTTAACAGGCGGCTCAGGCGGTGGAGGAGGAGGAGCTACAAGCTCAGCAGGCGGAGGCGGTGGAGGAGGAGGAGGGGCAGTCCTTATCATTGCTTCTGGAAACGTGAGCGTTTCAGGAACAGTTGCATCAATTGGCGGAGCTGGCAGCTCAAACACAGCTGATACTGCTGGTGAAGGTGATGGTGGAGGAGGCTCTGGCGGGGCAATTGTCATTCAGTCATCAAACGTTTCAGTAACCGGCACCTTAACAACTCTTAATGGAACTTCAGGAGTAACCGCCGCGCCTGCTGGCGCTGGCAGAGTGAGGGTTGACGGCTTGGGCGACACAAGCGCCTTCGCAGGAGAGACAATTTCCGGAAGCAACTATACGGGCCCTGCAATCAAGGAAGTTACAAGCACAAGCGTAATTGGCGTGGCAAACATAACCTCCGACGTACGGGTTATCGTGCAGAACCTGTCAAACAGCAACAGCTCGTTCTCAGGCACAACAGACACAGCTGGCAGCTTTAACATTGCAGTTACATGGTACACGGGCACGAATTTCATCACTGTTATCCAGAATACCAGCACGGCAAGCGACGTGGTTTCTGTCCACAGTTCTGCTGCCTTGGCAACATACTTTTATACTCCGCCGCCTTCGGACACAACGGTCCCGGACGTCGCCATCATAGTTCCCAGACGCGCAGACCTGAACAACACCAACATCTCAGGAAATTTCGTGATTAACGCCTCAGTCAACGACTCGGCGAGCAATGTGCTCCAGGTAAACCTGACAATTTACAACCACACAGGCAACGTTACCAAGCTTGTGCCGATGAACATAAGCACAGGCACCAGGCTGAGCGGCTACTGGAACAAGACCTTCGACAGCACAACCTTGCCGGATGGACGCTACAACTTAAGCGTCAACGCAACAGACTCGGCAGCAACTCCAAACACTGCCATATCAGCAAACGTTTCAATAACAATAGACAATACCAAGCCTAACGCGACAATAGTCAACCCGCTGAACAACACAAACATCTCAGCAACAATGCTAATCAACGCCTCAGTCAACGACTCGCTCAGCAAGGTGTTCAACGTGACATTCATGCTGTACAACAATACGGTAAACGCCACAGGCTGGCTCCTTGCAACCAATGGCGCAAACACCATAGACCAGGGCTACTGGAACACAACATTCAACACAACAACTATCCGGGAAGCAGCATACAACATAACCATCAACGCGACAGACTTCTCAGGAAACCAGCTTGTCCTGAACCTGTCAACTGTAATAATAGACAACACCAGGCCTAACGCCACAACTCTCTTGCCAGCCAACCAAAGCAACCTGAGCGGAACAGTGACAATCAGGGCAGGAGCCAACGACTCCCTGACAGGCATTCTCAACGTGACGTTCCAGTTCAGGAACAGCACAAACCAGACCAGCAGGGAACTTGCAACATTAAACACAGGAACCATCTACGCTGGAGAGTGGACAGCAACTTACAACACAGCGCAGCTTGCAGACGGCAAATACAACATAACGTTCAACGCAACAGACTTCGCTGGCAGCAGCAACGTAACAGACGCAGGCAATTACCAGAACTTCACAGTAACGATAGACAACACAGCGCCAAACGGCACAGTCATTTCACCGGCAAATGCGACAAACGTCAGGGGCTTCTTCTACGTCAACGCTTCCGTAAATGACTCATTGACAAAAGTCCAGAACGTCAGCTTAAGGCTGAGAAGCCCGGGCGTGGAAGGTCCTCTTGTCTACGCAAAGCTGTTAGCTGGAACAATTGACCAGGGAGTCTGGAACGCTACGTTCAACAGCAGCGCAGTTCCGAATGGGGTTTACAACATCACCCTTAACGCTTCGGACTTTGCAGGCAGCAGGCTGCTTGTCAACACCTCAAACGTAGTGGTGAACAACACAGGCGTCCTTAACGTAACACTCAACTACGCAGGCAATAATGTTTCGCAGAACAGGACGTTCAGCGTTAATGCCACAATTGCCTGCCTGAGCGGCTACTGCCAGCAGGTCAACGCCACAGTCTACTACAACCTCACTTCCATCTCGCCATCTACAAGGATTAACGCCACAGCGAAAGAAATACCGCTGCACAACGTAACCGCATATGTGAACCAGACCTGCGGCTACATGGAAATAGATGCGGTGTGCAACCTGAACTGGACCATTAACGCCACAGGCCCAACCGGAAGCAGCTACTTCCTCAGCATAAACTTCACCAGCAACAACACAGAGCTAGCCCAGAACGGCACAAGGAACTTCCAGATAAACATCTCAGAAACTGCTGTTGCAAACACTGCCCCAATAGTCTTCAACAGCAGCGTTGCCCTGAACAGCTCGGTAACGCTGACAGAGGGCACTACAAAAGTGGTAGCAATAAGGTTCAACGTTACAGACGCTGACGGAACCAGCGACATAGCCAATGCCGCGGTTGGCGTCAATATCTCTTTCAACGGCATAAGGCGGGCAAACAACTCCGGAAACTGCGCGAATCTGGGAGATTCAGATGCAAATACCAGGCTTTTCAGCTGCAACGTAACGTTCAACTACTTTGACAACTCAACAACATTATGGGATATTAACATAACAGCTGCTGATGCTTCTGGCGCTGTTGGCTACAATGACTCGCAAAGCCTTGGAGGAAGAGATGGCTCGCACAACCTGACTGTAAACAGCCTTTCAGCGCTGTCCCTGGTAACCACATCCGTTGTTAGCACAGCAAATCTTGGCACTACCAACAATGAGCTGTCAATAGTTATTAACAACACAGGCAACTTTGACTTCACCCAGATTAATGTTACGCCCTACGACCTGAACGCCAGCCTGACAGACCTGTTCAGGCTGAACGGCAACTTCAGCATCAACGCAACCCAAAGCACCAGCAGCGGCTTCGGCAGCAACCTGCAGAATGGAACACCCAACAACTTCACAGACAGCAGCGAGACTTCCGCAACGCTGCCTCACAAGATAACCAGTGGTGAAGGAGACAACCTTGGCAACCGCACCGTATACATCTACATAGACGTGCCGCAGAACAAGGGCTTAAGCACGGGTGTTACCTACAACATTTCAGCAGCTTGGGAGATATGGGCGGAGTAGAAACGAAGCAGATTAAGGCTCAATCCTGGGAATGCCCAAGTTGTCAAAGTCCCTGTCATAGCTTACAATAGAATCACAGCCACTAACAAACGCACAGGCGTAATGAACAAGGTCAAAAATGCTGAGTTTAAGGCGGGCTGTTCTCTTCAACGCCTCAAAAACAATGTTGACATCAACTTCAACAATTACAAGGTTGGACTTCAGCAGTCCTTTCACTGCCTTTTGAGCTGATTCCCTGCTGCCGGTTTCTTTCTCAATAACAAAGAACGCTTCTGTCAGGTTAAACGTGTCGACAAAGCCGCCTTCCATTATGGCGTTCTGGCATTTAACTGTGTGCACGTTATCGTAAAATGCATAAGCCAGTATGTTACTGTCCAAGTATCTCATTTTCAACCAACTCGTCCATCTGCCTCGCAGTCAGCCTGTATTTAGGCTTTAACTTCTTTGCCTGCTCAAACAGCTTGCCCAAATCCTCACCAATAGGCTTAATTATTATTTCGCTTCGCCGTTTGACCAGCTCCACTTTGCTGCCTATGCGCAGATTCAAGTCTTTCCTGTACCGGGAAGGTATTGTTATTTGCTGCCCTTTGCTTACAGTCACTATCATTTTAATCGCCTCCTAATGCTTAATTATTCATTAATCATTATACGTTTATAAAGTTTTCTGCGGTTTTATTCGTGAACATTGTTGTCACCATAGATCTGGTTGAATTCTTCAGCGTAAGCATTCGCAAGCCCTTTGTTGCGAATAATGATTATGTTCTCGTCATTCCTTTCATCCGCATTCCTTGTCGGGTTAAAGCTTCCTGTTATCACGGTTTCGTTGTCTATGACGAAGAACTTATGGTGCATCAGCCTTTTTGACGATTCAAGCCTAATGCCAATGCCATTTGCTGCCATTGCTGCGTGCTTCGAATATTTGCTGCTTGTTGTGCTCTTTTCTATTATTCCGGCAACAGCAACCCCTTCTGAAGCCTTGATGATAAGTTCGCTGGCTATTTCAGGATGGGTGAATGAGTAAGCTGCAAAGGCAATGCTGCTCTTCGCTTCCCTTATCCTTTCTTTAACAGCTGCTGCGCAGTTGTCTTCAGGGCAAAAATAGGCTTTGACAAGTGTGTTGTTGAGGATTGCCATTTTGGGCTTGGCATTAACCTTTTTAGCTGCGACAGCTGCAGCTGCGGTTATTTTTTGCCCTCTGCTGCCTTTGTTGCCTTTTAGCCTCTCAAAGTTGCTGCCGTAAAAAGCTGCCAAGCTTGTAGAATTGATGATGATCAGATTGTTGTAGTCGTTCCTGGCTGCAGCTACAGGGTTGAACGAGCCAGTCAGTATTGTTGTGTTGTCTATCACGCAGTATTTGTTGTGCATTATGCCTTTTGACTTTGACTTGTAAACTGTTTTATTGGCAAAATTTACAATATCTGCAATCTTGGCTTTTTCGTCAAAAACGATTTCTGCAGCAGCGGTTGCCGGAATATTGTCAATGAGCTGCTCGTCCATCCTGTAGAATGCACACCTGGCAGAGCTCTTGGCATTGTTCAGCTGTGAAATTATCGTTTGCAGGCAGTCTTCCCTGCTGCAGAAATGCAGGGTGCTGTTAAAAAATTCTTCCTGGGCAACTGTCTGCCCCTTTGCCAAGTTGCCCGTTACAGTGCAGCCATAAGCCAGCAAGGCAGCCAAGACAGCAATAAACGCCATAGCTGGTATAGCTGGTGCCGCGGCCGGTAAATTCGGCTCTTTCATTCTCATAATCGCTATGATAGAATTTCAGGTTCTTATCCTTAAGCCGGAAATTTCAGGAAATAATCCGGCGCTTTGGGAATTTTTACTGCCGGCAAAGCAAATATTGCGGAAAAAAGGCAGAAAATTGAAATGTTTGCGGGAATTCCGGAAATTCACTGCGCTTATTTTTTCCCTTCCAGCTCAAGCCCCGACTTGTACATGGTTTCGTAGCCCTTGTGCAGCTTTATCCAGACAGTATAGAGGATTATGAACACAACATCGGTTATGACAACATTCCTTACGAGCAGCGGGATTTTCGGCTCAAGAAAGGCTAATGTTCCGATAACCGTCAAGAAGCTGACAATTACCAAGCCTCCAAGAAAAATCAGTATTCGCCTTATTGTGTTCTTACTCATTTGTCAACCAGCCTTTTTACGCTGCTGCCCGCCTTGGCAAGGGCCTCTATCGTTCCTGGATACTTCCCATTAAGCTCAAGTATTTTCTGCTTCAGCCAGCCTCCAGTGGATTCTGCGTATTTAAGGTTTTTTATATTTGCATAGAGCCTGAGCTCTTTTTCGGTTATCGACTTGAAAATGTTTGCTGCACTTGCCTGCTTCTGTTGCTTCTGCAGCGGCATGAACTGCTGAGGCTGCTGCCGTCCTTCCATGGAAATCACCGTTTCCAAGAACTCTGTCGCAAGTTCATCGGCGCATTTGGCCAGTATAACAGCTGTAACAGCCGCATTTTTGGGCATTTGCAAGGCACTTCCCGGAGTTACCGTTCCAAAGCCAAAGCCCGGCCTGCAAAGCTTTTTGACGAGGTAAGATGCTGCAACGCACTGCAGCGAGCTTTTGCTGCCGCAGACAATTGCAATCCTGTAGCCGGCATTGCTGCTTCCTGCTCCCCTGCTGCTTATGCCGCCTATGCCAGTGCCCGAAAGCTCTTTTTTGGCGCGCTTCTCAACAACATCGCACAGGCATTGCCTGCAGTATTCTATGCCTGCCATCCTCGCGTTTTTCCCGCATCTGCAGCAATTCCCAGCCAAATTTTTTCTCATGGTTGATGATGCTAAGGCTGCTGTTAGATAAGGCTTTTGGTGCAGCATATTCACCATAGGAAGGTTGTTACTACTTTTATATACTCAACAATCGAAAAGTTTATATATTTGCTATACCACTAAAAAGTAGAAAATAAGGTGTTAAGGGGAGTTATAGGGTAAGGCATAAAATTCGCAATCACCTCTTTTTGCCCAGGGCATCCCTTTCTCGCGAAGGGGCTGCCCCAGGGTTTAACTCTGTTCCTGTCCTGTTTGTCCCTCATTTCTTGTTTATTGCCTTTGTCCTTGCCCTGACCATGAGCCTTTTCTTCCCGGCAAAAGGTTTTTTTGCTGCGAGGACTGCGAGAATTATCAGGGCAAATGCAATGCCTGCGGCGAAGCCTATGGCGCCTGTTGCCAATGCTGCAGTAATCTTGGGCCTTGCCGTTTTCTGTGCTGAGGCTGTGGCGGCTGTGCTTTTGGATTTTTTAAGATAGATGCCCAGATTGCTCAGCTCGAGGGCATACTCGGAGAACAGCAGCGCTGACGGCTGGTCTGACTGCTTCAGGGTGCCTGCGTATTCGTAGTAGCTGTAGCTTACTATTGGGAATTCTCCGTTGTTTGTTTGCCTAGTTATGCTGGCCTTTGCTGCTTCCAGTTTCTTTTCTATCAGCGAGGTCAGGTTTTGGCTGCCGCTTAACGCGCTGAGCATCGCGTTGGCTTTGGCCTTTGCAATACTGGCTCGGTATATGCATGATGAGTGGTCCTTCTGCCTCAGGTAAGCGTAAGCCTGGCCCAGTTCGTCTTTGCTTTGCAGGGCGCCTGGAAGGTAAAGGTCAAGGTATTGCATATGTTCCTCTGCCTCGTGCAGCCTTGTGATGCACCCTTCCCTTAGTGATTCCTCGTATCCGTTGTATGCCTGGGCAGGTTGGGTAGGCTGGGCGCTCTGCTGTGGTTGTGCAAGGAACTGGTTCCATGCTGCTGCGCTTCCAAGCCTTTCCCTTGCAAACGCAAGCTGGTATATGCCGTCCTCGTAGCTTCCCTTGTCCAGGCTGGCTGAGCTTTGCTCCAGCAGCTCCCTTGCTTCCTCAAGCCTTTCCCTGACCAGACCCCTGATCTGGAGCCCTGCGAGCGTTTTTGCTTCTGTGATGCTTTTTTCAAAGTCGGTTATTGCGTCATGGGTGCGGTTAATCTGCAGCAGCGCCTCCGGGGTGCTGATGTTTTCCTGCAGGAGCCTGACATAGCCGTATCTCACATTGGCTCCGAAGCACATGCTGGCTGCCGAGTAGTAGCTTTGGCTTTGCTTTTTCTCCATGCCTTCTGATGTGAGGTTTTTTGCCGCTTCCAGTATGCTTTGGGCTGTTTCGTTTTTGGTGCTGCCAGAACCTGTGCGAAGGGGCAGGTTTGCCAGGTTTGCGCTTTGGCTGCAGATTTCATCAGCCAGGGCGCCCATTGTTTCAGAATAGCTCCTGCTGATTTCTATGTTTTCTGGGATTTGCCCGTATGTTTTTCCAGTAAGGTAAAAAAGAGCCTCGCGGATGTCGCTGACCTCAGCCACTTCTATGCCGAGCGATTTTCCGTATTCCACGAGGTCCATGGTTTCAGGTGTTGAGTTTGACCTGCCTGTCTTGATGAAGCGCTCCCCGCTTGGAATGAGCACCAGCTTCAGGCCCTCCTTGGCTGCGGCTGCAATTTTTTCCTTCAGGCCGCCAACATTCCCTATGAGGCCGCCTGAATTTATTGTTCCTGTTACTGCCACTGAGCTGTTGATTGGCGAGTTTTCGGCTGCTGCTATTGCGATGGCAGCTGCTGCGGCGCCTGCGCTTGGCCCTCCAACCAGTGATGCGTTTGCCTCTATCCTGAAGAAGAAGTCGGTTGCGTCGCACTTCGCGGTTATGCCGATGCTTTCGCAGGCGATGTCTTTCGCGAGCCTTGTTGAGATCCTTGTGTCAAGCTTTGTCACCGGCTCTGTTTCTATGAACACGTTGCCTGCTCCGGGCGATACTTTCAGGAAGAGGTCTGCTGTTATTCCCTGTGCCTGCTGCCGGCTGCCATTCCCTTCTTGCTCTCCGTCTTTCTCTTCGTCTGATGACACTGCCAGCAGCTTGAGGTGGTATTCTTTTTCGCTTTGCAACTCTCCCTGCAGGTTTGCGGCGCTTGCGGCTGCACCCGGGCCAGAATTTAAGACGGTCAGTAGAAGCAGCGCAGCAAGGGTTAAAGCTGCAGCCACGAATGGTGCTGTTTTTTGATTTTGCATCAAGCAGCGCTAATCGCCGGTGGTTTAAGAAGTTTATGAAGGTTAATTCCTTTTAGTCGTATCCTGCGAACCTTGGCGTGATGGACATCATGGATGCGATGAACATCAGCGCAAATACTAGGTCAAAAGCGACTCCCCAGCTGAGTTCTATCCTGCCTGACACAGTGAATACTGTGGTTATTATCATGCCGAGTATAGATATCAGCGTGAACGTTGCCGGCAGGGGCTCCATGCGGTAGAAGCTTTTGAACGGCTTCTGGCTCAGGTGCTTTTGTACCTGCCGCGGGATTTTTGCTGCAGCCACAGCTTTTTTTGCCTTTTTCATTTTCCTCTTTTTGGTGCTCTGACCTTTTAGCTAATGGCAGAATTGTTTTATAAATCTTTTTATAAAAACAAGAAATCAAGCCTCCGTATTATTTTCTCACATACGCCACATTTTTTACAATTTTGCCGATGCCGAGTGATGCATTCGTCAGTGCGATTGACTCCTCGGCAGGCATTGTGCCGAACATTGCCCTGATGGCGTCGATGTTTTCCGGCACGACATCGGCCTGCTGGTCTATTGCCATGTGCAGCCCTATCTCGCCGTCAGGGTCCACCCCTATGCCTTCTTTCCAGACACACACCTCGTAGAGGTTGCCGTTTCTGCCGTTAAGGGAAAACAGGTCTTTGAGCTTGGCTGTTGATGTCAGCCCCTTCTCGGTGGAGCACAGGAGTATTCTCGGGTTCTGCTTAAGGGATTCTGTTACCGCTTCTGCCGTTGCATTGCAGTTTTCCATTTCTATGAACAGCATGTGGCCGTGCATGAGTGTCATTGGCGCTTCCCCTGCCAGGGTTGTTATCTTCAGGCCGGGCATTATTGTTCTGACGTCAGCGGAGTGGTGGCTTGGGAAGCCTTTGCTTGTTTCAGGAACCCATGCGTTGAGCACGCTTTTTTCGCTTTCAGACTGATCAGAGCTTCTCCTTACAAGGGTGGCTCTGACCTTCCTTATCTGAAAGCTGGTGTTGAGCGTGCTTATTATTCTGCACAGGGCTGTTGTGTTGCATGAAACAACCCTTAGGAACCTTTTGCCTGCTGCCAGCTCAAAGTTGCAGTCGCTGTTAAAGGAAAAACCTGTGAGGTCATGCTTCTCCCCACCCTGGAATACCGACTTAAGCCCGGGGTAGTTGCTGTAGATAGCGAGGTTTTCTTTTCCCTTGCCCTTTGGGGCGCAGTCAACAACAGCATCACATCCGTCAAGAAGCTCCTTCAGGCTTCCCTCGGCATAGTAGCCTGCTTCATCAAACTGCTTCCTGTCGCTTTCGTTCAGGCAGAATACTTTTATGCCTTTTTCCTGAGCCTCATCCACCCTGTAGTCTGCTGTTGCCTTTGTAACGCCAACAATGTCCATGTCTGGCTGCTTCATGACAGCATCAGCAACCCTTCTGCCGATGGTGCCGTAGCCGTTAATACCAATCCTGAGCTTTGAAATCAGCATTCACCCTTGCGCTTTAGCTTGTGTGTTATCTCGCGTGCAGGAGCTTTTCCATCTCCTGCTCTTTCTTCAGAAGCTTTTCCATCTGGCGCTCTTCTTTCTTGAAGTCCTCCCTTATTTTGAACCTGGGCTCGAGTTTTGCAAGTATCTCCATTACACCGGTATACTCAAGCTCGTTCATGCCAAGCATTGCAGGCCCTGAAAAGCCCTGTTCCCTGAGAGCTAATGCTTTCTCAGCTGCCTTCGCCCTTACAGAGTCCCAGACAGGGTCAGCGTCAAACATGTCAACGCCGTCAGTGAGCTTGCCATTGTGCACGCAAAATCCTTGCGCGCAGACTATTGGCGGCCCGTCAAAGAAGCTCGCACCCTGACCGACCTTTACAGGCGTCAATGGCCCGTTATGGCTGCCTCTCATAAATCCTGCTACGTAATGGCATATCTTGAACGGAGACAGAACCTCGCCTGTTGCCGGGAACTGGCTTTGAGTCCTTACGAGCATCGGCGGGTCGTCCTTTCCGGTATATTTGCCTGCAATGTTGTGCAGCCTTGTTGTGCCGACGGCTACCGCCTGCTCGCCTGTAGCCCTGCTGTAAATGCCCTCAATTACAAACCTGTCATTATCCCTGATTAATGCGGCAAGCTCATAAAGCTCCTCTGGTGTGTTCAGCTCGATAACCCTGTCGCCCTCAGTATACGTTACATCCATCACCTTAAACTTGAACCCCTGGCTCAGCTTCGAGCTTAGCAGCAGGCCTGCGCAGTTCATCGGGTCTGCAAACCCAAGATAAAGCGGCAGGTTAAATGCGCCAGCATCGCACTTGTCTGCTGCGAAAACAATGAATGGCTCGTTAGGCCTTTCCTCAATCCCCATCTCAGCTACTGAAGGCCCCATTCCCTTGACGTTGCCTGAAAAAGCATCCTTGAGCATGTCCTGCCCCGCTCCATAGAGCCCCTGCTCCTTGGCAATCTTTGTCGCAAAGGTGAAAGCGTCCCATGCAATCTTGTGCACTTCAGGGCTGTCCTTGCCCTGTGCGTGAGTCATCAGGATTCCTATGTCATCACCGATTGAAAAGACCCTGTAATCCATTGCCCACTGGCTTTTCCCAACAAAATCCTTGATTGCAGCCAGGACCTCCTTGCTCGGCCTTACATGCCCGCCGATGGAGCCAATGTCAGCTTTTATCAACGTTATAGTAGTCTTCATTCAAACACACCTCCACAACAACCTTTTTACATATTTCAACGGCTCATCACCATAGTGTATGATGAAGTAAGATAAAATATGAGCTTATATTTAAAGATTGTTGTGCTGTGGTGCAGCATTGTGTGCAAAAAAAACGTATGGAGGAATATAGAAACGTATTTATACTTGTCTTTGGAGAAGATTGCTTTAATCACAATTTAGTTTAACTTAGTGGCTTTATAGTGCAAATAGTGCAAAAGGGGTGTGCGTTTTTGGTTAAGCCAGTCAGACAAAGAATTGGTTTTATTTTCCTGCTTCTGCTGCTTGTTGCCATCTTGGCTTACTCTGCTCCTGTTTTTGGTGTTGTAAGCAGCGGCACGGCAAGTCTGAATGTTTCCAGCTACATCAGCTTAAGCGACGGCACAGTAAGCAACCTTTCAGGCCACGTAAAATGGGACAACAGGTCAGGCATACAGGCAAGCACCTGGGCTGCAAGCACGCAGAACGGCTTTTTCAACGCAAGCCCTGGCAAGATTCATTCTCTCGGCCCCAAAAGCAACCTAAGTATCTACAGCGTGCCTAACGGTTCTGACTTGTTCTACGGCCACTTGTATTACGAGAACCTTACTGAAACCATCTGGGCTGTTGGGGACAGTTTTGCTGTTATGACCAATAACAACACTTATGGATTCATAGAGGTTAATAGCATAGCGTTTGGCAGCCACGTTAACATAACATGGAAGTTCCAGAGCAATGGCAGCAGCTCGTTCAGTGCCGGCTCTGGCGATTCTCAGCTTACAGGCTGCCTTAGGCACACGACAGAAGCCGCTTGCTGGAATGCCAGCACTAATGGTGAGACGTGCTACTGGGATAATTTCATAAAATCGTGCCAGCAAACTGTTGGCGGAGGGGGCACTGGAGGCGGTGGCGGGGGAGGGGCAGGTGCCAGTAACAAGACAGACTGCTTTGTTTTTGATGGCAATAAGGCGGGCTGCGGAAACATAACTGTCTGCAAGTGGTTCGATTCCGAAAGCATTTGCGACCCTAATCCCAGCTTCGACTATGCCAAGGGCGTGACGTGCCCGGACTTTGTTAACAAAACCGCTTGCAACAACCAGCCCTTCACCTCTCCGTTGTGCACATGGAACGGCACAGGTGCTGGGGAACTTCCAGTGGGGAATTGCAGCGCTAACATCACTAAAACGTTCAACAGCTTTCCTGCTGCGCCGTATACTAACTGCGAGGCAGCCCCGAACCAGGGCAACTGCACCTTGCTGACCAACACTTATTTCATGCCGTGTGAGTGGGATGGCAACAAGAACGAGTGCAAGGCTGCGCTTCATGGCATCTTCGGCGGAGATTCAGGAGGCAACTATTTTGACATAAGCACAAAGTCATCTTGCGAGGCATCTGGAGGCACTTGGAAGACAGAGCAGTACACCTATACCGACCAGTACGGCAATACTCAGACTTCCAGTGGCTCGTGGTGCGAGGCTTCATTCGGCAATTTCGGGAAAGAAAGCTGTAACGATGCCTGCTGGGCTTGTGAGAAGCAGAGTGACGGCACTAACTGGGCTGATGCTGCAACCGCTGCGCAAAAATGCACGAACTCTACGCTCGGCTTTTGCAAGTTCATATCAGATACAAATGCCTGGAACGGCCAGGGCTGGTGCGAGCCTGAGAGCTATATAGGGTTTGGGTTTGCGGACTGCAGCACCAACTGCTTTGGCTGCTTCAAGAACAACACGTGCGGGACAAGCGCTGCAAACTGCTCCTGGGTTCCTGACACGTTCAGCTATGACATAAATGGCGATGGCAAGTTCAACTCTTCGGAAGACGGCTGGTGTGACAAAAAGCTTGTAGCTGACAAGAAGGACTGCAGCAAGACATGCATGGCCTGCCAAACCTCTAACGCCTGCACAACAAGCGCCTCAAACTGCACGTGGAACACCACAGGCTCTTTCGCGCAGTTCTGCCACCTGAACTCTACCCTGCAGGAGATTTGCTTCCTGCCCGGCGATGAGGACAACGACGGGCAGTTTGACTGCGCTGACGTTGATAGTTGTAATCAGGACCCGTTCTGCGGCTTCGGATTCGGCAGTGGCGCCGGAGGTTCTGGACTGGGCGCTGGAACCGTGAACAACACAGCATGCATACAGCATGACAACAACCAAGCTAACTGTCTCCTCCAAAACGGCACGGGAATTATGAACCTCACGCCTGTGTGCTACTACCATCCTGCTCCTGGTCAGGAAACATCATTCCCGACTGTTGGCTGGTGCGACCCCGTATTCGAGCAGAACATGATTGGCGGTATGCTCGTCGACACCCCTCCTGAAATTATAGGCGTTGATAACCTTAATGACAACATCTCAGGCCAGAACTGGACCGACATTGGCGGCGTGGGCATTCACGAAAGCCCGGGAGCGCAGGAGAAGCTTGACCTGGGCATAGGCATGAAGAACCTCTCGCACTTTGCCGGCTGTAACAAGGTCGGCAGCTTCAAAACTACCAGTAAGAACCTCACGACAAAGTTTTACCGCTTTATTGATTCTGACAATAACGCAAGCTCTGGCTGCGCTGTAAACGGCACACTGCCTGAGGGCGCGCAGTTCAACGAAACAGGCTTTGACTACAAGTTCTTCTACTCGGAGAACACAACAAGCGGCGAGTTCAAGGTTGCTTTCAAGTGCTACTCAGGAACGTGGATTCCTTTTTCAGCACAGCTTGCTGTTATGAAGGAGCTGTGCGTGCTGCCACCCGGAAGCCTGGGGCTTGATGTGCCAAGCGAGTTTGTCCCAAGCAGCGCCCAGGTGCTTGTCATCAACAAGGTTGACATAGGCAGCCCGAAAAATGCTATAAGAATCATGGTTATGACTGCTAACAGCAGCGGCAACCACACCGACCTTGCCGAGGCAGGCGCTGGAAGCAACGAATCAAACCCTGTTGACATTGCCGGGCCATTCTACTACACTCCCGGGAGCATTGACAAGAAGTTTGAGAACTGCCAGGCAACTGGACAGGACCTTGACGGCGATGGCCTGACAGCTGACAACGACCCTGACTGCACCTTGTTCAAGAAGTTCGGGTTCGTGCCCTTTGAGGGCGGCCCGCAATGTAAAGACGGCAAGGACAACGACAACAACGGCAACATTGACTGCAATGACGTGAGCTGCAAGTATGACCCATTCTCCGGATGCCCGGGAGGCTTTGGCATGAGCTGCGACCCGACTGACAAAAGCCCGCCAGGCCAGAAGTGGCTTGATGCCAGCATTTTCCCGGAAGGCGCATCAATCTCGTTTGATTCCGACGAGCCCAGCAACGGCACAATCGCATTTTACGGCAACGATAGCAAGTGCTTAACCCTCAACTCAACGATAAAGGACTACGGGCTGACAGATGCAACCACGGGCAACGAGTACAAGTCGTGGCACGACGCAGTAATAGACAGGTACAGCGTAAACGCCACATTGAGCAGCAACAAAACGTATTACTACAAGTTCAAGATGTGCGACCTGTGCGGCAACTGCTTATCAGGCGCCTGCACGAACTTCACGACCACTGCGAGCTATTCAGATTACGTGTTCAAGCCTGTTCCGAACTCATGGCTTCAGATAGACATCCCCCAGTTGGGTGTGTCTGGCGATAGCATGACTTACGGCAAGAAGGTAAACGCGTCCAATGCCCAGAACATTGACATAACAGTCAAGGACCCGACCATTGGCTACAACATCACACTGCACAACGTTTCGGTTTTCTCTGCAGCAACGATCAACATAACCACGCTGTACAGTTCAAACTCTAGCAACAAGTACGTCGGCATAAATACCACAAGCTGGAATACAATTATGCAAAAGCTCGGCGTTAAGTACATTACAATAACAATACCCGATAACGGCACCCAGCTTTGGAAGTGCGACGATGATAACCTGTCAAACTGCTTTGACCTGACCAGCAACGCCTCATGCACCTTCGGCACAGGAGTTACGAACTGCACAATGTCGATTAGCACAGGCCTGGGCTTCTCCTATTATGGGGTGGGAGGCACAAAAACTTACACAAGCGGAGGAGGCAGCCCGTCATCAAGCAGCAGCGGAGGCGGTGGCGGTGGGGGAGGAGGAGGCGGGGGCTCTGCGCTTGTCTCTGAAAGCTCGCTGCTGCAGAAGACTTTAAGCACTGGTGACTCAGGAACCTTCACGTACAAGAAATTTGCCAGCTTGGGTGTTTACGAAATAATTGCTGTAGCGGGGGCAGCCGCGACCAACCCGTCAGTTACCGTCAGGGAAACAAACCTGGCTGTAAATGTTGCAGTGCCAATCTCAAAGGAAACCGGAAACGTGTATAAATACCTGTCAATAACAAAGACCGACCTTGCAAGCGTTACAAAGGCAACAATAAAGTTCTCTGTTCCAACCAGCTGGTTCGCCAACAACAGCTTAGACCCCTCAACCACGGCCATGAACAGGCAAGTATCCAATAGCTGGGTTAAGTTGCCGACTAAGCAGGTAGCATCGGCAGATGCCAAGTTCACGAGCTACGAAGCAGCCACTGAGGGCTTCTCAATCTTCTCTATAACTGCCGAGAAGGCAAAAGCTGCAGCTGCACCAGCAGCCAAACCTGCAGAAACGCCAACAGGCGCCGTTGTTCAGGAAGTGCCCGCGCCACAGGCAACAGTGGAAGCGCCTGAACAGCAAGTAGCAGCACCTGCCAAAGAAGGCGGCCTTGGCTTCGCAGCTAAGACCCTAATTACATTAATTCTGGTAATAGTAGGGGCGCTTGTGCTCCTAGAAGTCCTGCACAAGATGCATAAGATTTGATTATTTGATTATTTGATTATTTGGATATGCCTTCCAGATACCTTTCTGCCTCAAGCGCTGCCTGGCAGCCCATCCCAGCAGCCGTAACCGCTTGCCTGTATACCTTGTCGTAAACATCACCCGCAACAAACACACCAGGCAGCTTTGTCCTCATCCTGCTGTCGGCTTTTATGTAGCCGTTCTCGTCAAGATCAAGAATTCCATTGAATGCTGCGCTGTTTGGTATGTGACCTATTGCAAGGAACATGGCGCTTGCCTTGAGGTCGGTAACTTTCCCATCATTTACACTCTTTATCCTAACGCCCGTAACTCTCCTATCCTCTCCCAGCACTTCCACAACCTCAGAATTCCAGATAACCTTTATTTTAGGGTTTGAGAGCGCCCTTTCCTGCATTATCTTGCTAGCCCTGAACTCATCCCTCCTATGCACTATGGTGACAAAGTTCGTGACCTTAGAAAGGAACAAGGACTCCTCGCAGGCGCTGTCCCCGCCGCCTACGACAACAACGTCCTTGCCCCCATATAGAGGGCCATCGCAGGTTGCGCACGTGTGCACTCCCCTATTGAAGTATCTCAGCTCGGACTCCAACCCCAACATCTTGGCAGAGGCGCCAGTCGCGATAATCACAGTCAGCGATTCAACCTTCTCGCCATCAACCACAATCTCGTAGAAATTGTTTTTCACATCATTTTTGACCGAAAAAGACTCAACATTGCCATCCATGAACCTTGCGCCAAAGCGCTTGGCCTGCTCCTTGCACTTGGTAACAAGAACAGGACCCATGATACCTTCAGGAAAGCCCGGATAATTCTCAACGTCAGTGGTCAGCATAAGCTGCCCGCCTTCATCCTTCCCGGAAATAACAAGCGGGCTCAAATTTGCCCTCGCAGCATAAATTGCAGCTGTCAAGCCAGCTATGCCTGCTCCGATTATTACGAGTTTTTCCATATCGGCTGCGGCTACTGCGGCTAGTTTAAATTATTATCGCCAAACCGGATATGGCAGCCAGAGACTAGAGGCAGGAGGCATAACTTCCACTATGCTATGCCTTCTTCCGGCAAGTCGCTATATGGTCATCCACCATACCAACTGCCTGCATGAATGCGTAGCAGATTGTCGAACCAGCAAACTTAAACCCCTTCTTCTGCAAATCCTTGCTCATGGCATCACTCTGCGCGGTCCTGGCGGGTATTTCCTTCAGCACTTTCCAGCGATTAACAATTGGTTTTCCCTCAGTAAAGCGCCATATGTATTTATCAAAACTGCCGAATTCTTCCTGCACTTTCAAGAATGCCTTTGCATTTTGAATTGCTGCCAGTATTTTGAGCCTATTTCTGATAATTCCCTCATCCTGAAGCAGCCGTTCAACTTTCTCCACACCATACTTGGAAATTTTCATCGCATCAAAATTGTCAAACGCTTTTCTGTAATTCTCACGCTTCTTAAGCACGATCAGCCAATTTAAACCAGCTTGGGCTCCTTCGAGAATGAGCATTTCAAATAAGCGCCTGTCGTCATGCACAGGCTTTCCCCACTCATAATCATGGTAGCGGGCAAATAATTCGTTTTCATTCCCAAAACAGCGATTCGTCAGAAGTCTAGAAGGCGGGGTCATTAATCCGTATCCACTCTCGGAGCCAGTATGAATGCCATCATGACCTTGTCAACTGTGCTGTAGGTAATCCTGAGCGGGTAGTCCTTGTTGAACTGGACAAGAACGCGGTCTGAAAGCTTGCTGCCCTCAATCATCTTCTTGAGGTATTCAATGGAGTACTTTGCCTTTGTTTTTTCCTTCGCAACCACCTTCGCAGATTCAGAATCCCTAATCTCAATAGCTGCGCTGTTGAGGTCGCCCTCAGCCTGCAAAGTAAGCTTGCCGGGCTCAGCCACAAGGTTCACAGACTCAGAAACTATGTCAGCGTCATTAACCGCCTCGTTGAAAACAGTTGAGTCAAGCTCGATGTTTACGGGGAAAGAAAGCTCAGGCACCTTCTGGTCCTTGTCCTCCATGTCAATTATTGGAAGGCTAAAAGTCCTTGTTGAAGATGACTTAAGCTGCACCTTAAGCTTGTTGCTGTCAAGCTCCAAAGTAAGCATGTCAGAAGGCCCGGCCCTGCGCATAATCTGCCTGAGATTCGCAAGGTTTATCGCAATGTCCGCTGGCTTCTCAACATCATACTCTGTAAAAGCAGTTGGAAGAAGCTTGAAAATAACCATGGCAACATTAGCCGGGTCCATGGCTACAAGCTCAATGCCATCCCTGGAAATCTTCAGCTTTGCCTCATTGACGAGCTCAGAAATGATTGAGATGCTATCCTTCAAGTACTTAGGCTCTGAAAGTGTCAGCCTCATGTTTTACCCCCAAACAACAACTTACCAATGCCCTTTGCCGTTTCTGCCGCTATTTAAAAATTTTTTGACAAAATACCACCTCGGAAGCAGCAGCCAGTACTTACGCCAGTACAATGCGCTGGCCGTCATGGGCAAGGTGCACCTGCTTTTCGCCGTAGCCCAAAGCGGAAGCCGCGTGCTTAACAGCTTCCTTAGACCTCCTCTCGCCATGAGAAGGGATTATGTGCTTCGGCCTGAGAAGCTCAAGAAGATACCTCACATCCTGCCCGGAAGCATGGCCTGACTGGTGGACGTCCTTGAAAATCCTGACATTCGTCCTCCTTAGAAGGGATTCCAGCCTTTCCCTGTTCTTCCTATTGGTTGGCGTTGGAATTACCCTGCACGAAAAAACTATGGCATCCTTCGGGCCAAGGTTGAAATGAAGCAAGCCAGAAGCAATCCTGGACAGGACTGACTTGGGTTCGCCCTGGTGCCCTGTGCAGATTACCAGGTATTTTTCCTTGCCATCCCGGTCAATCTTCCTGAGCCTCTCGCCAACCTTGGCCGAAAATTTCACAAGCTCTGCCTTGTCAGAAAAGTTAACAAGATTAATCTCCTCAGCAGCTGCGATGTACTTGGCCATGCTCCTGCCCAGAATGACAACCTTCCTGCCAATCTTCTGGCCAAGCTCAATGACGCTCTTCAGCCTGGCTATGTGAGAGGAGAACGTTGTAACGATAATGCCCCTCCCGTCATGGTTCTGGCTCAGCAGCACATCAGCAAGCATGTCCTTCGCAACCTTCTCAGAAGGCGTCTTTGCATCAACATAAGCGTTTGTGCTGTCAACAAAAACAGCCAGCACGCCTTCCTTCCCAATCTCCTTAATGCGCTCATAATTCGGAGGCTTGCCCAAAGTTGGGGTGTCATCAAGCTTGAAATCATTCGCGTAAACAACAGCGCCAGCAGGGGTATGAATGACAACCATGGCAGTATGAGGGGTTGAATGCGTGATACTGACTAATTCAACCTTGATCTTCTTGGAAATCGCGACCTTGCCGTTCAAGTCCACAACCTTGAGCTTGTTGCTGATGCGAAGCCCTGCGTCTTCAATGATGTGCCTCAGGACCTGAATCGTATAAGGAGTCCCCAGTATGGGAGCGTCGTAATGGTGGGCAAGGTAAGGAATCGCCCCGAGATGGTCAAGATGGGCGTGGCTGGGCACAATAGCCTTAACCTTAGGCATCCAATCCCTGATAAGATCATCATCAGGAACAGCCCTCGCCTTAATAAGAACATCCCTGTTTAGCTTGACAACGCCCTCTTCCTCATCATCAGTTACCTTAATGTAGTTCTCAAGGTGAAGCCCCATGTCGCAGATGATAACCTCATCATCAACCCGAACGGCAATCATATTCCTGCCAACTTCATCAAACCCAGAAACAGTGCAAATCTCAACAGCCATTTTGTAATCAACACATCTTCCCAAAAGCGGCTTATTTTAAAACTTTTCTATCCCAAAAAAGTCATGCGGGGGACGTGATTCGAACACGTGTACCCACTAAGGGACAAGCTTTTCCGCGACCTCGCTTCCCACGTCGCCATTGCGGCGACGGGGCCCAATCGGCTGCTGCCGATTTGGGTTTGGTCGAGCTTTTTGTGAGCAGCAGCGAACAAAAAGGTCGTCTGAAGCTTGCGCATTTGACCGGGCTCTGCCACCCCCGCGCAACCCTTTTCGCAAAAGCCCAAGTCGTGGCAAAGCACGACTGGGCACAGTCGACTGCGGTCGACTTGTGGGTTGATCCAAAAACGAACCGTGGAGACTTCTTAAATTTAACGTAAATTCAGCCAGCGTGGCTAAAATATAAAAAGAAGCCTGCATTACCTCTCTTGAAATGGTAAGGGAAACAAGCGCTTCTCAAGGCAATTTTCAGGAAAAGGCTTCTATGGCTCCTATGATGCAGAGCAAGGAATCTACGATGAAGGCAATGCGCTTTCACGAGTTTGGCGGACCTGAGGTCTTGTGCTACGAGGACGTTCCCAAGCCTGTTCCCGAGTTTGGACAGGCTCTTGTGAGAGTCAAGGCTGCTTCCATCAACCGCATAGACATTTGGGCTGAGAAAGGCATTTACTACAAGCCAAGCCTTCCTCACATTCCAGGCAGTGATGCTGCAGGCGTTGTTGAGGAAGTCAATGCCGGCGATGAGTCCTTTATTGGCGGGAAAGTAATAGTCTACCCCACTTTGGCTTGCTTTCACTGCAGGCTATGCATTGAGGGCAGCCACAACCTCTGCACCAATCGCAAGACTTTAGGAGCCCATGTTAACGGCAGCTATTCAGAATACATCACTGTCCCTATTAAGAACCTTATGCGAATGCCTGAAGCTTTGAAGTTTGAAGAAGCCGCAGCATTGCCTTTAACATTTACAACGGCCTACCATATGCTGGTTGACAGGGCAAAGCTTCAGCCGCACGAAACTGTCCTGGTCCTGGGGGCTGGCTCTGGAGTTGGCTCTGCCGCAATCCAAATCGCTTCTTTGCTGGGTGCAAATGTTATTGCAACTTCGTCAACAGAGGAAAAGCTCAGGAAAGCGCAGAGGATTGGTGCGGACGTTGCTGTAAACTACGCTGAAGAGGGCTGGGTTGACGAGGTCATGGCAGCTACGAACAACAAAGGTGTTGACGTCGTTATTGACCACATAGGAGCGGCAACATTCGCGAAAAGCATAAAGTGCCTGGCAAAGAACGGCAGGCTGGTGACGTGCGGGGTAACTTCAGGAAATGAGGCCACAATTGATATCAGGGAGCTGTTCAGCTCTCAGCGCTCAATCCTTGGCTCGGTGCAAGGCACCATGAAAGACTTCATAGCGGTTGCAAAGTTAGCCGCTGATGGAAAGATCAAGCCGCTGCTTGACTCTGTTTACCCGTTGAGGGATGCAAGAAAGGCCCAGGAGCGCCTGCTCTCAAGGCAGTCGTTTGGAAAGATTGTGCTGGTGCCTTGATAAAGTTTTTAAAGATAATCACATGAATTAGCTCTATGCGATTTCATTTAGCATTACTGCTACTCTCCGTATTTATTTCTGCATGTACAGCAGGTAACGAGTTAAGTGATGAAGAGAGTGAACTTGATAATTGTGATTCTATAAACGATACGTTTCAAAAACAACATTGCCTTGCCAAGTTAGCAGTAGATGAAGGTGATGTCACTATTTGTGATCAGATTGAATTAGGTCGTGTAAGAGAAAACTGTTATAATGATGTGGCAGGCAGATTAAGCGATGTAAAAATTTGTGATACAAAGTATCCGGATGAAGACATATTCCGTGTCGAATGCTACTCAAACGTAGCTGTAGGCAGCAAAGATACAACTGTGTGCGATAAAATATCAAACCCCGCTCTCGCAGCTGTCTGTTATAGCGATGTTGCAGCAGCAGAGCGCGATATAGAAATATGCAACCAAATTAAAGACGTCCAAGGGAAAGAAGAGTGCATGTCTAAATTGAATTTCTTATTGGGTAATTGCGATGCTCTCAGATTTGAAGCATCAAGAGCCTATTGCAAGAGTGTGCATGGTAGTTAGTGGGGCTGCTGGGATTCGAACCCAGACTACAGCGTTTTTCTTCCCTTTTCATTTTTGGTTGAGCCGCAAGTCGCTTTCAGCGACTGCGCACAGTCGAGCTATGCTCGACTTGTGTTTTTGTGAGCATCAGCGAAACAAAAAGGTCACCCGAACGCTGTGTGTTACCAAGTTGCACTACAGCCCCTTGAAGCCCATGGCTATTTCGGATAATATTTAAAGGTATAGAAATCCAATTTGCTTCATGCCTATCAAACTCCGCTGTGATTGCCAAGTTTCAGATGATGGAAAATTTACTGTCTCAGAAAGGTGCAAGAGCTGCAGGGAATGCAATCTTGCTGCGACGATGCACCCTTTTGGCAACAGAAGGCTGTCTTAAAGCTTGGCAAAGCTTGTCTTCCCAGAAAGAAGCTCCCACACGACATGCGGAAGGTCCTTGATTTTTACCCTTGCCTGCTTCGTGCTATCCCTCTCCCTAATTGTGACGTCGTGCTTTGCCAATGAGTCAAAGTCTATGGTAATGCAAAATGGCGTTCCGGACTCGTCCATGCGGGCATACCTTTTTCCGATACTTCCTGCCTCGTCATATAAGCAGCTGAAATCTTCCCTTAACTCATCATAAACCTTCTTTGCCGCAGCAACCAATTCATCCTTATTAGACAGCAGCGGGAAGACAGCCACTTTGATTGGAGCCAGTTTTGGATTCAGGTGCAGGACAATGTTCTCCCTTTTGATGTCGTACTCGTAAGCATCAAAAAGGAACACAAGGAAAGTGCGGTCAACGCCAAGCGACGGCTCTGCAACAACATGAGGCACAACTTTCATGCTGGTTTCAGGGTCAAAATAGCTAAGGTCCTTGCCCGATGCCTTTATGTGCTGCTGCAAATCATAATCAGACCTGTTTGAGATGCCTTCCAGCTCCTTCCAGCCAAACGGAAAGCTGAATTCCAAGTCCCAAGTATCGGTTGCGTAGTGGCTTTTCTCCTCCTTCACGTGCTGCCTTATCCTGAGGTTTTCCGCTTTAGCTCCCAAGTTTACAAACCACTGGTGCTCAAACGCCAGCCAGTAAGCATGCCATGGCAGAATAAGGCTCTTGTCAAGCATTTCCTTCACTTTCATCTTCTTAGGCTGCTCCTCTTTCTTCTTTTGCATTTCACTCGTTAATACGCTCAACTCATGGCTGTAATACTCTGCAACGTAAGGGCATTCCTCAACCTTTTTAGGATGCACAAAATACTCTATCTCCATCTGTTCAAACTCGCGGCATCGGAAAAGGAAGTCCCTCGGCGCTATCTCATTTCGGAATGCCTTGCCAATCTGCGCTATCCCGAAAGGCAGCTTCATCCTTGCGTTTTCCTGAACCAGCCTAAAGTTAGTGAATATGAGCTGCGCGGTTTCAGGCCTGAGGTAAGCCTCTGACTCCTTGCCTTCACTGGGGCCAACCGCTGTTTTGAACATCAGGTTGAATGGCTGGGCAATCTTCAGCGCATCTGCTCCGCAGCGTGGGCATTTCACCTTGTGCTTTGCAATCAGCTCCCCAAGCTGCTGGGCGCTCATACCTGCTGTAGAAACTTTAGCCTTGTCTTCAACAGCATGGTCAGCCCTTGTTGTGTTGCCGCACTTACCGCACTTTGCCATTATGTCGGTGAAGTTTGCAACGTGGCCAGAAGCCTCCCAGACCTTCGGATGCGTTATGATGCTGCCGTCAATGCCAACGACATCGCTCCTGCCGCGTACATGTGCCTTCCACCACTCATGCTTGATATTGTTCTTCAGCTCAACGCCCAGTGGCCCGTAATCAAAGAATCCTGAAAGCCCTCCGTAAATCTCAGAATTCGGGTAAACAAAGCCCTTCCTCTTGCAGAACGTAGCCAGTTCATCTATCGTGAGCTTTTTCGTCTGCGGCTGCTTTTTCTCAGCTGTCATAGCGACTACTCTTTTGGAAAGGTATAAATTGTTTGCGGTTTTCTTACTCAGATATGCTCAGTCTTTCAGCAGAAGCAGGCACAGCAAAGACCGTAAGGGGAGTAAGGTCTTATTGTGTTCCGCACTACTACCATTCCAAAACCGGTCCACTCGCTGCTGCCAGGAAGCTCTCCAAAAGCTGCAAAGACATCACCTACACCCAGGTTTGCAGGGGCTTTAAAAGCATAGCAGCAGTGAAAGAAGCCCTGGCCGCTGCTGCGAAGATAAGTAGCATAAAAACAATCCTGTTCGTTACAGGAGACCACGCCTCAAAGTCGGACATAAGCATTTTTGACTTGCTAAGGGCAGTTGACAGGAAGAGGTTCAAAAAAGCTGCGGCAATCGTTTTCACAAGGAAAAATGAGGCGGCCAGAATAGTAAAGAAAATAGGGGCAGGGGCTACAGAGTTCTACACGCAGCCCGTATTCCCGGGCAACGCCGGGGCACTTGTTAACGTACTCCAGAAGCTGCCACACAATGTTCGCTGCAGTGTAAGAATAGGGGTTATGATACCTTTTTCAGCAGCTGCCTGCAGAAGGATTGCAAAAGAAAAGCCCGGCTTTATATCAGGCAAAACACTGGTTGAACGGCTGGCTGCCGCGGAAAGGAAAAGCCCGGAAGCGGCTTACGCAGAAACAGCCAAAATAGCCAAGGAAGCAATGGCATTAGCTGGTGAGCTTGCTGAGAAAAATCCCAGAGTCACCGGAGTACACCTGTTCGGGCTTACAGGCAGAACCTTTGGCAAAGGGAAGAATATGACCCGGGTTACGGCAGGGCAACTGCTCCGGAGGATTCTGCACTAAAAAACCATAAGTTTAATAAAAGAGCTGAATTCCTTCAGGCAATGGAAGCAAAAAGACCTGCAAGGCCCAGGCGCATCATGTACAAGACAATGGGCACATGCAGGCTGTGCAAGTTAAGGTTTGTTGTTGAGAAGGAAAAAGGCCACTACTCAAGCAACTACTGCCCCATTTGCATAAAAAAATTCAACCAAGCGGAGGATTAGAAAAATGGTCAACGGCACAGTGAAATTCTTTAACGACGCAAAGCACTTCGGCTTTGTAAAGGCAGATGACGGCAACGAATACTTTGTCCACTCAAGCGGCATAAAGCCAGGCGTTACAATAGCCCAGGGCGACAAGGTATCCTTCAAGGTCGTGCAGGGAGACAGAGGCGAGAAGGCAGAAGAAGTGGAGAAGATTTAAAACTGGCTTAGCCCTGCCTTGTGAGCCACTCAACCTCCTCGTCAGCGAGGTCGAGCTCAGAAGCTATTTTGCCAAGCTTTTCCTTATCTTTTTCCTTTGAGAAAATCACTTTCATGAAAGGCAGAGTGTCAGAAATGACTGCTGATTTAGGGGAGTGAAGCCTGCCAGCTATCTTCTCGGCAATGTCAAGCTTCTTCTGAAACCTTGCCTTCGCGATAAACACCTTCAATCCCCGATTGGGCTGCTTCAGGACAGAAATGCCATCATATTTTTTCTCCTTGGCTATTGCCGTGCCGATTGTCATAACCTGGATAAAATAGCTGAGAAGCCGCCAGTGCTGCCTTCTCATGATGCGGCCTCGGAACACATCAGCCCGGGACAGCGCATCATACGCCTCTGCCAGCTCTTCCGGCTTCTTATACTCGCTGGGCAGGTTCTCATCCATCCAGGCAAAGCACTCCTCAGGCTGCATCTCAACATTCTCAAAAGCACCCGCGGCTATTGAAACATCGGTTGTCTTGAAAACCCTGAGCAGAGCAGATTCCACTTCCTCAGCCCTGTTGCGCTCGGAAAGCTCATCCACCATTTCCCTGGTCAGTTTACCGGTGCCTGAGCAAAGCAGCTGCAGGTCAGTAATGGAGCCCCTCAAGTCACCTGCCGAGCGGTTCGCAAGCTTAGCCAAAGTGCAATCCTCAACCTTGACCTTCTCAGAAGCGGCCACTTTTGCCAAGGCATCCTTTACAGCAGCTGAAGAGAGCTGCCTGAACTCAATCATCGCAGAGGCCTTCCTCAAAGGAGAAAACTTCTTGTCAAAAGGGTCATTTGCTGTCATCACAACAGGGAAAGCAGAGCCCTCAATGACATCCTGAATAGCGCCCACACCGCCCCTGTCCTGCTGCCCTGAAATGCCGTCAAGCTCGTCAATCAGGATAATCTTGCCACGGCTGAACAAGCTAAGCTGCCTGCTTGCATTTCCGGCAACAGAATTAATTCCATCAGCATTGCGGAAGTCAGAAGCGTTAGTTTCGAGAACTTCCAATCCCAATTCTGTAGCAACAGCATAAACCGTGCTTGTCTTACCGCAACCAACAGGCCCGTAAAGCAGCGCTGCCTTCTTCTTAGACCGCTTACGGTCAAAATCCCTCACAAACTTAATCAGGGCCTCGGCTGCCTCAGACTGCCCAACAACGTCCTTAAAAGACTTAGGCTGGTGCTTCCTAGTCCACGGAATTGAATCGTTCTTATCAGCCACTTTTGCCCCCATCAACTGCGCAGCTGCTGTTCAGCGGCTTTATATTGTTTTTCGTGATGCGTTACTTCGATAGAATCTCTGTATTAAGAAAGAACTTCTTTTGCCTTCTTGAAAAATGAATGTCATATAAGCTGAAGATCGAGTCCTGCCCCAATATGATTGGAAAGTCGTTTCTCGGGTCCAACCTCTGCTTTAGCCACTTTATCACTACGGTTTCTTCTCTCCCGTTAAAAACCACTTTTGCAGGGGCAGTATACGCCTCGCAGCTGCCTGTCAGCCCTTCGATTCTGTCGAGAAACTTCATTCCCCTGCCTTCAATTTCTGAAGCGAGTCTGGTATCGCTGAAGTCAATCCCTAAAGCGTTACCAACTTCTACGAAAGATATTGTAATATCAGAGCCGGAGTCAACGAGTGCCTGAAAGCCTGCTGTGCTTTCCCTGTAGCAAAGCCCGACTTTAATCATGGGCCTGTATTTTTCAGTTTCACCTGGCGGGTATAACTGATAGCCGAATGAAAAAACAGTCATCGCAACAACTCCAGAATCAGGGCTCTATTTTACCATAACAGCATTCCTGCTCGGAACACAAGCGAAGGTTATCTCATCTCCTTTGCCCTTGGTTAACAGTTCCCGCAGTACTTTTCCAGCATTTTTTCCGGAAGCAACCACTTTGCCATTTTTAAGCCCTATACACTTGCCTTCATACCTTTTCATAAGTTCAGGGCCGAGGTTAAAGCTCATGCTGTTTTCTTTTATTCCGGATTTCATTTCTTTTCCACGTCTTCTGCTTAGGGGTTAATCTTTATAAGCTTTTCGCAGGAAATTTCACAAGTCTTCCGACGCAATCGCAATAATTCCGGCTAGTGCCGGGAAGTTTTTGCTAATTCTGCGTTATACCGGAAAAATTGCGGGAATCATGAAAATTCCACAAGCCCCCAATTTTCTCTGCAGGACTAGATTTTTATACTCCATAACAGGCTATGTGGGCATGGCAAAGTTAAGGCTGGAAAAGGCCACCTTCGCTGCAGGCTGCTTCTGGCACGTTGAGGCAATGTTCCGCCAGATTAAAGGCATAACCTCAACGCAGGTTGGCTACAGCGGAGGGGAAATGCCCAACCCCACTTATGAGGACGTCTGCTCAAGCCATACTGGCCACGCAGAATCAGTAGAGGTAACCTTTGACCCTGAGAAAGTTTCTTACGAAAAGCTGCTGGACATTTTTTGGAACAACCACGACCCGACCCAAGTGAACAGGCAGGGCCCTGACATCGGCAGCCAGTACCGCTCAGTCATTTTCTACAACAGCGCAAAACAAAAGGCAGCAGCCATGAAGTCAAAGCAGCAGCTGCAAAAATCCCTAAAATATAAAAACAGAAAGATTGCCACAGAAATAATCGCTGCCAAAACGTTTTACCGCGCTGAGGAATACCACCAGCAGTATCTTGAGAAGCGGGGATTGTCAACGTGCCGCATGTAAAAAAGGTGTAGCGCCATTAAAAACAACCAAAAACCAAGCATCCCGAAACTTGTTGCCTCTATCGCGCTTTGCCAACTAGCTGGCATTATAGGCTCAGTTTTTACTGCCTCTTCAGTCAGCACATGGTATGCAACGCTTCAAAAGCCCTCTTTCAACCCGCCAGGCTGGGTTTTCGGCCCTGTCTGGACACTACTCTACCTCCTGATGGGCATCTCATTCTACCTAATCTGGAACAAGAGCGATAATTTCAGAAAAAAAGGGGCAAAAGTCGCAGCATCAGCCTTTGGCATTCAGCTGGCCCTGAACGTCCTGTGGTCGCTGCTGTTCTTCGGGCTCAAGTCACCAGTAGCGGCATTCGTCTGCATCGTTGCGCTGTGGGTTGCGGTTTTGGTCACGATAATGAAATTTCACAGGATTTCAAAAGCAGCTGCAATGCTTTTAACGCCTTATCTCCTGTGGGTGAGCTTTGCTGCGCTGCTTAACTTCTCCATAGTCCTGCTGAACATTTGAGCATCATTTTCCCTTCCTGAAAAACTCTCCAATCGCCTCCTCATAGAACTCGGTCATTTTCGGAGTCATGTCCTGAGGGAAACACCGGTAATAGCTTTCCAAGGCGTAGCGCTCGTCAACGAAAACAATAACGCCCCTGTCTGTTTCTGTTCTTATGCACCTTCCGGCTGACTGGAGAGCTTTCGTGAATGCTGGAAAGACATAGCCATAATCCCAGCCCCTACTGAACTTGCCATCATAATACCTTATCAGCTCCTTTGTCTCGAGGTCAGGCTGGCCAAGCGGCAGGCCGACAATTATCACGCCATTCAGGAGAGTTCCTGGAAGGTCAATGCCCTCGCTGAAGCTGCCTCCAATGACAGCAAGGAGAACCCCGCCGGCAAGGTGGGTGTTTTTGAATTCCTTCAGCAGCTTCTGCTTTTCCTCCTTTGAAAGGTCAGCATGCTCCTTAAGCACCTGCTTCTGGATTTTGCCGTGAATGTGCTTGTGAACCTCCTCCATTACTGTGTAGCTGGGAAAGAACAGGATAACGTTGCCAGGAATTGCCGTGGAAGCCCTGATGCACACCTCAGCCAGCTTTGCAAACTGGCCCGAGCTGCGCTTGCTGAACTTCGTGGTTGCTGCTGTGACAACCAGTGCAAGCCGGTTTTCCCTTGGCATGGGATTCCTGTACTCCTTCAGCACAGTTTTTTCAGGAAGAAAGCCAAGAATATCACGGTACATGGCGGTTGGCGTCAAAGTTCCAGACATCATGATGACAGAGTGCGCCTGCCTTATGACGCCTGAAGAAGCAAGCGAAGGGTCAAGGCACTTGTACGAGACCGAAACAACCTTGCCTTTCTGGCCCTGGCCA
>JACPIH010000018.1 GCA_016188155.1 Candidatus Woesearchaeota archaeon
CTTGTATTTTTGTTATAAGCATTTAAAG
Source organism: Candidatus Woesearchaeota archaeon (assembly GCA_016188155.1). Lineage (GTDB taxonomy): Archaea > Nanobdellota > Nanobdellia > Woesearchaeales > UBA10216 > UBA10216. The sequence continues at coordinate 29 of JACPIH010000018.1, forward strand.
TGAAAAAGAGGAGGTAGGTATTATGAATGCTTTTTGGCGCTCTAAGAAAGGTCAGGCTGCTATGGAGTTTTTGATGACGTATGGCTGGGCCATACTTGTCGTCCTTGTTGTCATAGGCGCGCTGTCTTATTTCGGGGTTCTATCACCGTCTACTTTGCTGCCTGAAAAGTGCACGTTCCCTGTGAGCGTAAGCTGCACTGACTTCAGCGTTCTTGGAACTGGCGGCTTAACACTGGTTCTGCAGAACGGCGCAGGCCGTGACATGATAATCCAAGGCATCACAGCCAGTTCAGAGGCGCTAGGCACAGGTAGCATGGGTTGCTCGTGCAATGCGAGCACAGGCGGAGGCGCATTGAGAAATGGTCAGAGCAGGTCTTTTACTGTGGCCACTACACCTGTTGGCGGATGCGCTGGCACGCCGTGCGCTTTCAGGGACACTGGCAGGGACAAGAACAGATACTTCATTAATGTCAGCTACTCGTGGCTTGACAGCCCAACCATAGTGCATATCCTTCCAGGAGAACTGCTCGGAAGAAAGCCGTAACAACCGGCTTTTTTTATCTTCCTTCCCTTCTTTTTATTTCTTTTTAATTAATCAAAAACTTAATATACACCATTGCAGCAGAAGCCAGTGAAATGAAAAAAGGGAGGAAAGGCCAGGCAGCCTTTGAGTACATGCTGATTGCAGGTGTCATAGGCCTAATGGTGCTGCCTGCAGCATACTTGTTTTACAAGTATTCAATCAGCTCAGCTGACCAGATAGACCAGGCGCAGCTTGACAAGCTAGGAAGGGAGATTGCCAGCACGGCACAGCAGATATACTTCCAAGGGCCGCCCTCAAGGACAGAGCTGGAAGGAAGAATGCCAAAAAACGTGCAGAACATCTCAATCGTTGGCGACTGGAACTCGGGAACACAGCAGCTGATAATACTTGCAAAGTTTGCCGATTCGGTTGCCGATTTCTCCTACCCCACAGCTGTGAACGTAAACGGCTCCTTCAACGGCAGCCTTAATGAAATAACGATAGGAGCTGGGATAAAGAAAATAACCATAGAAGCATACCAAACGCCGCCTTCAGCTGACGGCTTAACAACATCCTTTGCGCACATAAACTTCGGAGGAAGGTGTCCAGTATCAGTCGTTTACGACTTCAACACAGACGACACATCTAATGGACTGGATTCGTCCTTCTTCAGCAGTTGCTGCACCAATGCTGCAGGATTTCCAAAGTACAGGCCGTCGCAAACATGGCAGCGCGGATGGTTTGACGCGACTGGGGACCTTGGAGGCAACCTTTACGCGGCGTGTATGAATGCTGACTACAACGGGGACTGCATAGTTGATGATGCGGACAGGAGCCAGTTTTGCACAACAACAGGTTTGTTATGTGCACCCATTCCAGGCTGTTAAGGTACGCATCATCTATCTACCGAAACCTATTTAAACGTAAACTACCATGGCATTATAACCGGAAAAAGAGGTAAAGAGCATGAGGAAAAGGGCAGCGCCTTTGAAGCGGAATAAGCAAAAAAGCTTTTTGTCAGAGCTTAAGCTTGTTGACGACCAGAAAGCAGTCCTTATTTTCCTGGTTTTCCTCGTTTTTGTCCTTTTCATACTGGATGCAATGTCAGACCAGATGGCGCTTTTTTCTGGCAAAGCCGATGCAGCTGCCGGAAAAGCCCAATTCAAGGAAATCGCTCCTGATGCCGCAAGCAAGTTAATTTCAAAACTGACAGTGAACTCGCGGGAAGACGACGGCGTAGCGTTCATAGTGAAAGACACAGTTGATCCCGAGCTGCTCGAGTATTTCGCAAACATGGATTATGAAAGCGTTAAAAGCCGTCTTGGAGTAAATGGCGATTTTGCGATACACTTTGAGGACCAGCAAGGCAGGATAATCCAGATAGGCCAAAAGCTCTGCCTTGGAAGCAAAGCTGCCACGATAAACGGCGTGCAGTGCGGATAATTCTGTGCCGAAACTATTAAATACCTGCCAAGCTGAAGTTTCTCAGCGATGAAAAGAGGCAATAAGGGGCAGTCAGCGAACGAGGCAGCTTTACTCGTAATATTCCTCACTTTTCTCATGATAATTACCATAGCTGCAGTTTCTGATGACATAATCCGGGCAAGCGATAACAACTACAGGGCGCTGCTCCATGACATTGCTGACGTCATAGAAAGCGAAGCAAGCATAGCGTTCGCCTCGGAAAACGGCTACACGCACTCATTCACCCTCCCTCAAACGCTCAACGGCCAGCCCTACGCAATAAGCATAATGAACTCCACGCAGGTAGGCGACCAGGCAAACATGACAATACTTAGCGTTGCCTCCACCAGGCCAAACGTTCATCTTAACGTGACAAGGCTGCTCCCAAGGGATGTCCTTGGCACCCTCGTGATAGGACCGAACATAGTGAGGAAGGAGCAGGGCATAGTCACATTAATGGCCTTGCCCTTGCCTCCGCCAGTGGTCTCATCTGTCAGTCCTTCAAGCGGCTCAACTCTTGGAGGCACCAGTGTGGCCATTTCCGGGTCTGATTTTCTCAATACGCCTACAGCGCCTACGGTGACTTTTGGCGGTGTTTCTGGGAGCGTGACTTCCTCTACCAGCAATACCATAAATGTGGTCACTCCTGCTCATGCTGCCGGGGCTGTTAATGTTGTTGTTACTAATCCTGATGGCCAGTTTTACACTTTGGTCAATGGCTTCACGTATGTGCCTCCGCCGTCAATAACTTCTATAACCCCGAATAGTGGCTCAACTGTTGGAGGCACTCCAATCACCATTACAGGTGATTACTTCCAGAGCGGGCTGAGCGTAACGATAGGCACGAGCGTGGCAACAGATGTTGTAGTCAGCCCAGATGGGAAGAATGGGAAGACGATAACCGCGACAACCTCTTCCTCATTGACAGCAGGTGCGAAAGACGTAACGGTAACAAATCCTGACGGGCAGTTCAGCATACTGCCGAGTGCGTTCACCTATGTGTTTCCTCCGTCAGTAACTTCTATAACCCCGAATAGTGGCTCAACTGTTGGAGGCACTCCAATCACCATTACAGGTGATTACTTCCAGAGCGGGCTGAGCGTAACGATAGGCACGAGCGTGGCAACAGATGTTGTAGTCAGCCCAGATGGGAAGAGCCATCAATAGCTTCTGTAAGTCCGCCGAATGGCCCAGCTGCTGGCGGTACTGCTGTGGTTATTTCCGGTTCTGATTTTGGTGCTACGGTTTCAGTGAGTTTTGGTGGTGCTCCTGGGAGTGTGAGTTCCTCTACCAGCGATACCATAAATGTGGTTACTCCTGCTCATGCTGCCGGGCTTGTTGATGTTGTTGTTACTAATCCTGATGGGCAGTTTAGCACTTTGGTTAACGGGTTCACTTATGAGCCTTTGTCAGTGACTTCTGTGAGTCCGGTGAGTGGCCCTACTGCTGGAAGCACCAGTGTGACTATTACTGGCAGCTACTTTGTTAGTGGTGCTGGTGTGACTTTTGGTGGTGCTGCTGCTGGGAGCGTGACTTTTGTGAGCAGCACTCAGCTTACTGCTGTTACTCCTGCTCATGCTGCCGGGCTTGTTGATGTTGTTGTTACTAATCCTGATGGGCAGTCCGGCACTTTGGTTAACGGGTTCACGTATGTGGCTCCGCCGTCAATAGCTTCTGTAACCCCGAATAGTGGCTCAACTGTTGGAGGTACTGCCGTGGTTATTTCCGGTTCTGATTTTGGTGCTACGCCTTCAGTTACTTTTGGTGGTGCTGCTGCGAGTGTGAGTTCCTCTACCAGCGATACCATAAATGTGGTTACTCCTGCTCATGCTGCCGGGGCTGTTAATGTCGTGGTTACCAATCCTGATGGCCAGTTTAGCACTTTGGTTAACGGGTTCACTTATTTCCCTCCGTCAATAACATCTGTAAGTCCGGTGAGTGGCCCTACTGCTGGCGGTACTGTAGTTACGATAACTGGCAGCTACTTTGTTAGTGGTGCTGGTGTGACTTTTGGTGGTGCTGCTGCTGGGAGCGTGACTTTTGTGAGCAGCACCCAGCTTACTGCTGTTACTCCTGCTCATGCTGCCGGGCTTGTTGATGTTGTGGTTACCAATCCTGACGGGCAGTCCGGCACTTTGGTTAACGGGTTCACTTATGTGGCTCCGCCAACAGTCTCGAGTTTCAACCCACGTATTGGCCCATATACCGGTGATACTAGTGTGACTGTTACCGGCTCTAATTTTGTTAGTGGTGCTATTGTGACTTTTGGCGGTGTTGCTGGGAGCGTGACTTTTGTGAGCAGCACCGAGCTTACTGCTGTTACCCCTGCTTCAGCTGTTGGATACGTTACTGTCAGAGTGATAAATCCAGACGGCCAGTCTGCCAATGCACCATACCAATTCCTTTACAGAATCTCACCAGTGCCAATCGGTACAGTATTCGTAACACCGGCACCAAGTTCCGGCAACCTGAGAGGCTTGACAGGCGCAGACAACAGATGCCAATTCTACGCAAATGGAGGCGGCTTTGGAGGCACTTGGAAAGCGTGGCTGTCAACCAGCACAGTAAACGCGAATACAAGGATAACTGACGCCACCTACCGAAGATTGGACAACGTGATTGTAGCAAACAGCATGGCTGACCTGACAGACGGCTCAATTGCAAACCGAATCAACGTATCCAGTGACGGAAGCATGTTAGGATTCCAATATGTCTGGACAGGAACAACGGCTGCAGGCGTATACCCGGGTGGAAGCTCTACAACATACTCCTGCAGTGACTGGGCGTCCTCCTCATCATCTCACAGTGGAATAGGCGGATTCACTTCATACACAACAAGCTCTTGGACATACGGCTCACGACTGACATGCAATAGTTTGGAGCGCCTATACTGCTTCAAGACAAGCTAGTCCGAGATGACTGCTGGATTTTGGCATGACAATAAACGTTTTTAAACAAAAACGCTCCAGTCAATTAAGAAAAAGAGGCTTGAACGGATGAAAAGGGGCCAGTCAGCGAACGAGGCAGCTATGCTCTTGGTGATACTTTCATTCCTGCTAATCGTTTCACTGGCTGCAGTTTCTGACGACCTTATAAGAACAAGTGACAACAACTATAAGGCGCTGCTTCAAGACGTTGCTGACGTCATAGAGAGCGAAGCAAGCATCGCGTTCGCCTCGGAAAACGGCTATTTCCGTTCATTTACACTTCCCCCGACCCTCAACGGCCAGCCCTACGCGGTAAGCATAATGAACTCCACGCAGGTAGGCGACCAGGCAAACATGACAATACTTAGCGTTGCCTCCACCCGGCCAAACGTTCATCTTAACGTGACAAGGCTGCTCCCAAGGGATGTCCTTGGCAACCTTGTGAGAGGAAGTAACACTGTAAGAAAAGAGAACAGCATAGTCATTTTCGGGCCTTTGCCCCTCACACCGCAAGAGCAAACCGAATGCAACAGCGTAGGCTGCGCAGTTTCGATAATGACAAAAGAGGAATGCTGTGACCGGGGCTACACGGGCTGCTGTACCTAGGCAATCGCAGCTCATTAACTAATTAACCATAAATGTTTTAAACAAGGCATTACAAAAATGTTGCAGCCTAAGCCCGCCGCTAAAATAAAAAAGGAGTGATACGAGACGAAAAAAGCCCAAACATTCTCCACTGATGCAATAATAGGGGTTGCCCTGTTCATTGTTGCGGCTGTATTGCTATTCTACCTGTCAGGGCCTGCTGCAAGCAACAAGCAAAACGAAAAGCTGCGCACAGAATCGGAAAAACTCCCTGCGGCGCTGACGTCCCAGCAAAACATTTCAGGAGTATTCATCAAAGGCACAAAAGTTGATGACCAAAAGCTCGGAGAGGCCCTGAACCTGAGCTACGAGAACCTGAAGCAGCTTCTCGGAATACAATCGGAGTTCTGCATATACTTTGAGGATGAGAAAGGCAACGTAGTGCCTATCAGCAACAAAATAGGGATTGGAAGCCCTCTCGTTAACTTCAGCGGCAAAGGCTGCAACGAAACAGTATCGTGATGAAAATGCAAATTCAAAACCTGCTTCACGCTGCCAAAAAGGCACAATACCTGACAATTGACGCTTTTATTGCCTCCATGATAGTGGCGGTAACGCTTGTAATAGTCCTCGCGGCAAGATCAAGCCAGCCCTACGTTGCCCAGTCAGAGCTAATATCAAAAGGATTTGCCGATTCGCTTTCACAAGTGAAACTTAAAGACCTGAACAATCCCCTTGTCATAAACCTGTCAAGAAACGGCACCATAACAAACCTTGACAACACAGTGCTTCAACAGGCAACAGAGTTCTACATCACTGACAACAAAGGCCAGGCATTTAATCTTCTGAGGAACGTGACCCAGCGGCTTATCGCTCCCCAGTACAGCTTTAAAATCCTGATAAACCACGACCTGATTTACACCAGGGCGCTTGTAAACGAAAACACCAGCGTCACACTCATCTCATCAAAAAAGCTCGTCTTCGGAGTCATCAATAGGACAATGCTTGTTTACGGGCCAACAACAGCAGAAGTTATTGTTTGGCAATAAGGGCACTCGCTGTTGCTCGCGCCCTTATCAACCCTAGGAACGAGCACGCGCTTGCAGCCTTATCAACCCCATGAATCAACCCTCGCAATAAACTTGGCATCAAACGCAACAAAGATGAAAAAAATATTGATGAGCATTGCAAAGAACAAGAAAGGAATCTTTTTCACTTCAATAGCCATACTAATCTCGGCAGTCCTCATACTGACCTTCGGGACACAAACCGGCGTGACCATGAAAGACCAAATACCGATAACCCAGGCGAAGGCGGATGCCGCAAACAACCAGGCAAGGGACATAAAGAACAGCTACCTCCCGCAATCCGCATACATTGCAGCTTACAGCGCCTTTTACGCAATGGCAGAATACATGCAGCAAAAAGGCAGCTACTTATTCACAGGGGCTGATGCCAGCCTGAAATTTAACCTCACTTTGAAAGAGATGATAATCAACGGCACTATGTGCTGCAACATTATGCCAGGCCACCCACCTTGCAACAATGACCTTCTCGCAGACGTAAATAACCCAAGCATCCATGAAGGCGTTGACACATGCATAGGCAAGCAGGTGATGAGCAACAGGAACCTTACAAAAAGGCTTTTTGACATGGAAAACGCCTCGTTCAGCGCATACAGGGTCAACACGTCCTTTAACAAGGATTACAACGGGATGGCACTGCTGTTTTACCAGGACAACTCAACAGGCCCGTGGCAGGTAGGAATAAACGTTACGATAACCTTCTCAGTCGCTGCTGGAGATGTAATGATAAACAGCACAGAGAACATAAGCACCATATTTGACATTGCAGGAATACCAGACCCCCTTTATGCGGTCGAAAGCAGGGGCGTAGCCGCAGACGGAAACACAGTTTTCACAAACTACTTCAACAGAACAAACATGACGAACTGGAACATTTCAACATTCTATCACGAGATAGAATGGCGGCTGTACCGGCATCATGAAAACGCCTCCAGTTTCTTAAACAGGTTCTACGGCAAGGATGAGAGGTCACCATGCTGCGGCGTTGAAAGCCTGATAAACCCGTTTGTCATGTCGATGGTGAACGGAATAAGGGAAAGGTCTTACGTGGACTGGTGCTACTACGGCTCCGGAAACAGGTGCACACCAGCCCAGACAGGCTCATTGTGGAACGTGACATGCGTAACCACAAACAGCGACGGAACACAGTTCTACAGGTTTGCCATAGACAGCTACCACGGATCTAAATACAACATAACCGAATACCTGTACGGCACGCCTGACCCGGGCTGCACAGTAATGCCGTTCCCGTGACCCTTTTGCGAAAATGTTGTTGGATAAACAACATTCTTCGTCTCTAAGACTAAGAAAGGTTCAATCCAAAACTGACAGAAAATGATGAAGAAAACATTCGCCGCAGTGAAAAACACGGCAACATTTTTCCTTGCTGTTGTCAACGCGTTCAACCCATTCTATTACAGGAGCATTGCACAAAAATCACTGCTGCCCATTATAGTACATACCCTTTACCTGCTGGTGATAATTGCCCTTGCTGCCGCTGCCCTTGCAATCCCCTACCTGGCCAGCATGCACAGCGACACTTCCTTAAACCTGCACAAGTTCTCAAAGTTCACAATAAAGGCAGAGATTGCCACAAACGGGCCCATTGAGGAAGAGCTTCCGCTGCTTGGAAATGTTAAGGTGTTTGCCAACACAACAGCCTCACCGGAGAAACAGGCGCAATACGATGTTTCCCTGACTAACAATGAGCTTAAGGTGAAGCCGCTGCTGTGCTTCTTCAGGAATGAGCTGTGCAGGCTGCTTGGAGTAAAGCAGCAGCCGGTCCAGATAAGGGAGTTTGACCTCGTAAAAGATTCTGCGAGGGCGTCAAGCGCGCTTTCCGCGCTCATGCTCATAATGCTCCCTGGGCTGCTGATACTGCTGTACTTTACAATGCTTGCAAAATACGTAGTTATAGCTATTGCTGCTGGCGCAATCTGCTACGCCGCACTAAAATTAGCAAAAAGGGACACAGGCCTTCTGGATGCGCTCAAAATAACATCCTACGCTTTAACTGCGCTTATTGTCCTTGATGCTGCAGCGTTCCTGCTTAGGAACACAGCTATCCAGCTGCCAGCATTCCTGCCCCTTGCCGGCTATTCTGTGCTGGTGATTGCTGCGGCAATAGCAAATGAGCAGGGCAATTCTAACAGCAGAATTTAAAAAACAACATCCACTCTCCCCTTAAAGGACTAAGATGAAACTAACCTGCCTAGGGATTGAAAGCACAGCCCACACATTCGGGATTGGAATAGCACAGGCTCGCTTTACTGACAGCAGGGCTGCTGTCATTGCCGCAAAACAAAACGCAAAGCTAAATGGCGAAATACTGGCCAACGTAATAAAACAATTCACAACAAAATCAGGAGGCATAATACCTGCTGAAGCAGCGGACCACCATGTTGACGTTTGTGACGTGGCGATAGCGGAAGCATTGTCTGCTGCAAAAATAGCGATGCGTGACATTGACATCGTGTCCTTTTCGCAAGGCCCCGGAATAGGCCACTGCCTAAGAGTTGGGGCAGCTGCAGCCAGAACACTTTCACTAGTTCACAAAAAGCCCCTTGTTGGAGTTAACCACTGCATCTCTCACCTGGAAATAGGCAAGCTTCTTACGGCAGCAACTGACCCTGTTCTCCTGTACGTTTCCGGTGCAAATACGCAGGTTATTGCCTTTGAGGCAGGGAAGTACAGGATTTTTGGAGAGACTCTTGACATGGGAGTCGGCAACATGCTTGACCAGTTCGCAAGGCAGATAGGAATAGGTTTTCCGGGAGGCCCCCAGATAATGAAACTTGCGGCAGCAGGGAAGAATTACATTGAGCTGCCATATGTTGTGAAGGGCATGGATGTGAGCTTTGGAGGCATCCTGACAAATATCAGGCGAAAATTTGACAGTCGTAATTATGGCAAGGAAGACCTATGCTATTCCTTGCAGGAAACAGTATTTGCGATGCTCGTGGAAGTCGCTGAGAGGGCCCTTGCACATACAGGCAAGAGTGAGCTGCTGCTTGGAGGCGGGGTTGCGTGCAACACCAGGCTGCAGGAAATGTGCAGGATAATGTGCAGGGAGAGGGGGGCTAGGCTTTACGTTCCTGAAAAGCAATTCCTCGTTGACAATGGGGCACAAATAAGCTGGCTTGGAATACTCGAATACTTGAAAGGCACAAGAACGGCTGTTGAAAACTCGGCAATACTCCCTTACTGGAGAACTGACGAAGTTTGACAGGCCCTGCCGTTTAATTTTCGGTTTTTTCGGAAACTTTTCTTAAAAACCTTTTTTTTGCGTCAATCATGTGGCCATTGCAGGATTTTTTGCGGCAACTGTGAAAATTATCCGGAAAGTCAGGGGCAAGTTTCATTAATTGCAGATGCCATTGAGATGAGTTATGCTCGTAACAGAAAGAAAGCTTGCGATTATGTCAGGCATATGTGCTGTTGTTGGCCTGGCCGTGCTTTTCCTTGTTGCCGCTATTACAGAGCTACCCTTGATGTCTGCCTCTGAGGCTGCAGGACTCAGCACATCCCAAGGCAGCACCCAAGGCAATACCCAAGGCAGTAATGCCAAAGTCAGGGTTCACGGCTTTGTTGACTCTGTTACAGCTACAAAAAGCTATTCTGCCATCAAAATTGCCGCAGTTGAATCTGTTGAGGCGGTGAGCTTTGACACCGGCTACATAGGCAGCCTTGGGCTGAAGAGGTTCCAGGAGGTTGAAGCCACTGGCGAGTTCAGAGGCTACAACGGAAAAAATTCTTTCATCGTTACTAAAATCAGGCCCCTAAATGGCAGCATGCCCAGCATTCCTTGCGGTGGTTAGATTGGAGCTTTTAACGCTTTTAACACTGATGGTGGCCATGGCTCTTGGGGTTGGGACCGGTGTATTAACAGGCCTGCTGCCTGGAATTCACATTAACCTCGTTGCAGCAATAGTCGCCTCCCTTGCTATCAATGCTGACGCGACGGCTTCCCTATCACTGGCTGTTTTCATAGTTGCCATGTCAATCAGCCACGTCTTTCACGACTTTTTGCCTTCAGTTTTTCTTGGCTTTTCAGAATCTGATTCTGCATTGGCAGTCCTTCCAGGACACAGGATGCTGCTTCTGGGTGAGGGAAGAAAGGCAGTGCTGCTTGCCGCTTTTGGAGGATTTGTTGGCATTTTAGCCCTGGTTTTGCTTTCTCCCGTTATGCTGCTGATAATAAAGCCGGTATTTGCCGCAACCAAAAGCCACATATGGCTTATTTTAGTTGCCGTAATAGCTGTCCACTTTTTGAAAAACAGGAAACCAAAGGCCATTGCCCTGAATGCGCTAGTCCTTGCACTTTCCGGCTTGTTCGGGATTGCGGTTTTCAGCCTGCCCAGCATTAACCAGCCCCTGCTGCCAATGTTCTCAGGGCTTTTTGGAGTCAGCTCGCTTGTTGGCGGGCTGCTGAAGCACTCATCCTTTCCGGTGCAGAGGCAAAGCGCTGAGCTTAAGATTAACAAACCAATTCGGGCTGCAAAGCTTCTCGCTGTCGGGCTTTTCTCAAGCTCGCTCATGGGATTATTTCCTGCTCTTGGGCCTGCACAGGCGGCCATGCTTGGCACAACAGCCATAAAGAAAATCCGGGCAGAGGCTTACATGTTTCTCCTTGGCGTAATTGGGACAGCATCAATGCTTTTTGCAGTGCTGACTCTTCACTCATTCGGCAAGGCAAGAAACGGCTCAATAGCAGTAATGGGGAACATTTTGGGCCCTGCACTCGCCGCAAACTCCACAATCCTGCTGTTAATCGTTGCAGTTGTTGCCGCTGCTGTTTCATGCATCAGCGTTATTTTCATCTCGCGCCTATTTTCATCGCTAACGGGAAAAGTGAACTATTCGGTAATGAGCTGGCTTGTGATACTTTTAGTTACTGGGCTTGTTGAATTTTTCTCAGGGACCACAGGGCTATTGGTTCTCGCAGTTGCAACCGTGATTGGCATGGTTCCGGTGCTTACAAAGTCAAGCAGGCAGCTCCTGATGGGCTGCCTCATGGTGCCGGTGATTGGGTATTACTTGTGATGTGAAAAATGCTGAAAATAATTAAGAGGCATACAACAGAAAAATGGGAGGTCTCATTAATTGAACTCCAGAGTAGCAGAGGAAAGAAGTTCAAAGTAACCAAGAGGCTGCCTGAGCTGTCTGTTGCAGAGACTAGAATGTTTGTAACCAAGAAGAAAGCAAAGAAGCTATTTGATGAATGGCTAAAATAGCCCGCTGGCTTTGGATTTTAATGCCTTAATCAGCTCTGGCTGGCCGTAGTGGTAAATGTCGGGAATGCCGAGGGAAAGAATGCGCTTTTGCATGTACTGCCTTGGAAACCGTTTTGCCAGCTCGCTCCGCTGAGCATCTTCCATAACTACAACCACGTCTGCCCAGGAAAGCTGCTTTTCATTAACAGGATTGCTGTTGTAAAGCCCCGCAGATTTAGTCCGTAATTTCCCTTTGAAGATGCGTTCCGCTGTCTTACTCCTGTTCTGGTTCTGGTTGCAGATAAACAGTACGTTCATGGCAAGTACAGTGGCTGTCGTACAATTTAAATGTTATGAAAATAAGAAACAGAAAATTTTACTTGCGGCTGCCGCCGTCACAAATCGGGATGCGCCCGATTCAGCATCGGCAGCAGCCGATGTGTATCGACCCGAGGTCGATAGTACATTCCGCCATTGGCGGAATTGCATCACTACTGCATCCGCAACAGCCGCCGCACCCGCATCCCATTCCAGTCATCTTAGTTAAGCTTTAGCGCCTTCTTAATCGCGTTCTTGTCAAAGCCAACAATGAACTGCCCGTCAATCTGGATTACAGGCACGCCCATCTGGCCTGACTTCTCAATCATTTCCTCAGCGGCTTTCTGGTTGGCAGCCACGTTAACGTCCTGAAAAGGCACGTTGTTTTCCTTAAGAAAATCCTTTGCCTTGTGGCACCAAGGGCATGTCGGCGTGCTGTAAACTGTTACTTTTGGCATCTCATTACCTCCTTTAATGCTTAAATAAATCTATCCCTGATTTATAAATTTAACTGAAGTCAAGCGAGAACCGAACCTCTGAATCAGTACCTGCCGCTTCTATAACCATGCCGTTGCCCCTTGAAGAACTGAATGACTCATAAACAGAAGTGACATCGTTGAATTCTTTCAGGATGCCTTCCTTTCTGCCATCGGCAAAGCCCTTGTAATTATCATAACTGGGCACAATGTAAACATTTACCGGGGCTGTTGCAGTTAGCTCTAGCTTTACAGGTATTGTTTCAGGGGCAAAGTTGTAGTCCTGGTTGTGAAGATAATGGAAGGTAATCCACCCTTTCTTCAGCAGAACCTTCTGCTCCTGCCTCAACGCAGCAAAGTCCATAACAACATAGCACTCCTTCCTCTCGCAATGGACTCCAACACCGGCATCGCTGTAAATCCCATCACGGTCAAGAAGGGTTGCGCGGTGGCCTGGGCTGCTCAGCCAGCCGTCAATTGCTGCATGTGCGAGGTTTGTTTCCCCTGTCACTGTGCCGCTGAAGAACAGGTTTTCATTGGCTGCAATGAAGATTATGCCCTCATCTGACAAGCGCTTCTTCACATCCCTGCCCTCCAAATCCGTATGATGAAAGCCCTCTGCAGGCAGGGCTTCGCTGTAAGACCTTGCTACGCCGGCCACCCTTTCATTCCATCTGAGTTTGCCAATGCCGTACTTTGCCCTTTCCTCATTTGCCATGGCAAAAATACTCTTTTCAATTGTAGCTGTATTGATACTTCCTGCTTCAAAAATCTCCCTGCTATAAGCACGCTCAGGCACTTCAAATCTTATTCTGTCAAGGCCAATGTCAGAGCCCTGCAGCTGAAAATAGAACGTAAAGTTGCTTCCTGAAAAGGCATCATTGCCAACCAGGGTTAATGTTCCCGGCAGCAGCGAATTCTTGTGAACCGCCAATGTGCCATTTGCAGCGATTCCGAGAAGCTGCCCGTTCAGAAGCACAGAGCCATCCAGGGGCTCCTGTGTCTCGTTAATAAAAAATTGAAACGTGATGGTGCTCCTGCTTATCCTGTCAAGGAAGCCGCTATTGCCACTGTTCTGAGTTTCAAGCCTGCTGCAGCCGGTGAACAGCAGCAGCCCAGCAAACGCAGCTAATACAACTGCCGCAGCTAGGAAGTTGCCGTTACTGAAATTTGCCTTTAACATGCCCTGCCTCTTTTTACTACCACCATTACAATGTATCGAGCGCCCCCACTGGGAATTGAACCCAGATCTCAGCCTTACTGCCTTCCGTTTTTGGTTGAGCTTTTGCTCGCCAGCAGGCGAGTAAAAGGTCATTCGCGGGGCCGCATCTTGTCCGTTGGACCATAGGGGCATGACCTTCTTCCTAAGAAGGTCAATCAAGAAAATGTTGCTGCTTGGTGGTTTAAATATGTTATGAAAAGTTTATTAAACGGCTGCGCTTTCTGCGCAGTTATGCTTACGCGGTTAAAAGAGCTGGTCTCTGGAAAAGAGCTTAAGGAAATTGCTGAGCAGCTGAATAAGGCTGCCGCCGCGGTAAAGGAGCAGACTGAGCTCATTGCTGGGCTAAAGAAAGAATCTGAGGATGCCAAAAAGTCCGCGACAGAGATGACTGGTGAAATTAGGGAGTCCATTGCTGCTGCGAGGCAGCTTCAGGAAGAACTCGCCAAAACCCTCTCAGAGCTCAAGGCGCTGTCAACACATGTCCAGTCAAGCATAAAGCAAAAGATTACTGATGAGCTGTTTGAACTAACCAAGGAAGTCAAGGCGAAGCTGGAAGGGACCGAGAAGCTGAAGAACGAAGTGGCCACAGCAGCAACCTCTGTGAGTGGTGAATTAAACAAGCTCAAGTCAGAGATTGCAAAGCTATCCTATGTTGCCGAAAGGATAAGGGCAGAGGACTTTGAGCTTACCAGGTTCGGCAACCAGCTTGCGGCAGCTGACAGCGAAAAGCTAAGGCTGATGGGCAGGATAGACGCTCTTGAGCGCCTGATTGCCAAGATGCGGAGACAACAATAAAGAAAGATAAAGAAAATGTTGCAGCGAATACAAAAGATACTTTCCGCGGCAGGGGTTGCGTCAAGGAGGAAAAGCGAGGAGCTTATCCTTCAGGGAAGGGTGAGGGTTAACGGCTCTGTCGCATCCATTGGCCAGAGCGCTGATTCAGAGAAGGACGTCATAACCGTTGACGATGCCGTGGTCCATGCCGAGAGGAAGCGTTACCTCCTGCTTTACAAGCCAAAAGGCTATGTCACAACAACTGCCGATAAGTTTGCCGAAAGAAAAGTAACCGACCTTGTAGGAATTCAGGAAAAGGTTTACCCTGTGGGAAGGCTTGACGCTGATGCTGAAGGGCTCCTTGTCATGACCAACGACGGCGAGTTTGCGAACAAGCTCATGCATCCAAGATACGAGGTTGAGAAGACGTACGTTGTCAAGCTTCGGCAGAAGATGTGGCCTGAGGATGCTGAAATGGCCAGGAGAGGCATTTTTGTTGAGGGAAGGAAAGTCGCAGCGAGGATAAAACTTTTGCAAAAGGATGTTGCGGAGGTTGTTGTGCATGAAGGCAGGCACAAGATTGTAAAGCGTCTGTTCAAGGCAATGGGGAATTACGTTCTCAGGATAACAAGAACCCGGATAGGAACGCTTGGCATTGGAAAGCTCAAGCCCGGGATGTGGAGGGAGCTGAGCAGGGAAGAGGTTGGCAGGCTGATGACGCTACGCGAAGAAGCCGGAAAACACGCTCGTCCCTATTTTCATGGCAACCGCGTAAACAAGCTGTGAGCCGATGAACAGCAAAGGCACGAACCTTATTCCTCCCTTGATGCTGCCCTTGCTGATAAGCGAGATAATCATGCCTGAAAAAACCGAGATAATCATGAGGGCGTATCGTGAGAAGTCCCTGAACTTCGCAGGGTCTACAGAAACGTTGCCGAAGCTTATCGGAAGGCTTGCACCCGCCC
>JACPIH010000019.1 GCA_016188155.1 Candidatus Woesearchaeota archaeon
CATGGTTGTTGCTCAGTCGTCATTGCATCTCATTGCCTTTTCTGGCAGCATTGTCGCGCTCTTGTTTGCATTCCTTTCGACAATGAAAGTTCTAAGGCAGGATTCCGGCAGTGAGGCCATGCGCCTGATTGCCTCTGCAATAAAAGAAGGCGCTGTTGCTTTCCTCAACAGGCAGTACAAGACAGTCGCCATTATAACAATAATCCTCGCCGTTGTTATTGCGGTTGCGCTTAAGTCGTATGTCCTTGCCGCTGCCTTTGTGCTCGGCGCTTTCCTCTCAGCACTTGCCGGTTACATTGGCATGATGGTATCAGTGAGGGCAAACGTGAGGACAGCGCAAGCGGCAACCAGGGGCCTGAGGCAGGCTTTTGACGTCGCATTTACCGGCGGCGCAGTTACTGGCTTTGCAGTTGCCGGCCTTGGCTTGCTTGGCGTTACAGTGCTATACTTGATTCTTAAAGACCCTCACCTTCTCATCGGCTTTGGCTTCGGAGCCAGCCTTATCAGCCTTTTCGCAAGGGTGGGCGGCGGGATTTACACCAAGGGCGCCGATGTGGGCGCAGACCTTGTCGGGAAAGTGGAGAAAGGCATCCCAGAGGATGACCCGAGGAACCCGGCAGTTATTGCCGATAATGTTGGCGATAATGTTGGTGACTGCGCAGGCATGGCTGCTGACCTTTTTGAAAGCTACACGGTTACAATAATTGCTGCGATGCTGCTTGCGTGGACAGCTTTTGGCTCAGGCGCCGGCTCTGCTGCAAATGAGCTTGTCCTGCCTCTTGTTTTGGGGGCAATAGCAATATTGGCGTCAGTAGTAGGAAGCCTTTTCGTCAGAACATCGGCTGCCAGCGGCATCTGGCCTGCCCTCAACAGGGGCATACTCATCAGCGCTGTCCTTTCAGCTATTGGTTTTTTTGTGGCCAACAAGCTGATGTTCAGCGATTACAAATACTTTATTGCAGCTGTAATTGGTTTGGTATTAACTGTCATTATTGGGTACGTTACCGAGTATTACACTGCTGCAAACAGGAAACCAGTCCAGCAGATTGCCGATTCTGCCAAGACCGGCCCTGCTACTGTCATAATACTTGGCGTTGCAAAAGGCATGGAAAGCACGCTTGTTCCTGTTCTTGCCATTGTTGCAGGCGCTTTCCTAGCTTACACCTTTGGAGGCGGATTTTACGGAGTGGCAATCGCAGCAACCGCGATGCTTGCAATGACAGCAATAATCGTTGCGGTTGACGCTTACGGCCCGATAACTGACAATGCTGGCGGCATTGCCGAGATGAGCAAGATGCCTGATTCTGTAAGGAAAATTACAGACCCGCTTGATGCGGTTGGCAACACGACAAAAGCAGTTACAAAAGGCTTTGCTATTGGCTCTGCAGGCCTGGCTGCCCTGTCTCTTTTTGCTGCTTACAAGGACCTTTTGCCAAAAAGTGTGGTGCTGAGCCTTTACGATCCAAAAGTCGTGGCTGGCTTGTTCATCGGCGGGTTGCTTCCCTTCATTTTCTCCTCGCTAACGATGAGGGCTGTTGGCAAGGCTGCGATGGGAATGGTTGAGGAAGTCCGGCGCCAATTTAGGACAATCCCTGGCCTGATGAAGGGCAAGGCAAAGCCTGATTATGCCCGTTGTGTGGATATCAGCACCAAGGCCGCTATTAGGGAGCTTGCAATGCCTGGGGTCCTTGCAGTTGCCGCACCTCTGGTTGTTGGCTTTTTGCTCGGTCCTGAAGCTTTGGGCGGCTTGCTTGCAGGCGCCATAGTCACAGGCCTGTTGTTGGCAATAACCATGACCACTTCTGGCGCAGCTTGGGACAACGCAAAGAAATTCATTGAATCCGGTCAGCTCGGCGGAAAAGGCAGCGATGCCCACAAGGCAGCTGTTGTTGGAGACACTGTTGGCGACCCGTTCAAGGACACCAGCGGCCCAGCCCTTAACCCGCTAATCAAGGTGCTTAACATGATTGCGCTGCTGGCAGCAGGGCTGATTGTGAGCTATCACTTGTTTTAGTTACAGCTTAGAATATGCGCCGGGAGCGGGATTCTCACTTGCCTAGGACAGGTTTTGAACCCGCATGACTACTGGGCGTAGTCACTCGTCTCTGAAACGAGCGCGCATACCAGCTTGCGCCTTCCCGGCACACTAGCTAAAGAGTAAACTTTTTTCTTATGCCTTTTGGCTGTTTTTCCGGAAATCTTCCGGACTTTGCGTAAAACTTCCTGTCCACCAGATATTTTTTGCGGATTTTTGGCAAATTTCTGAAATATCTCCGGTTTTATCGAATTATTTGTGCGCGCTTTTTAGAAAAGTTTATTAAGAAGCTCTTACATATTACCAAATAGACTACTGGGCACGGTCTAGGCGTATACCTGTTACGCCATTTTCTTTTTTATTCTCTTTTTACTCCCCGTTCGAAGAGAAGGCTTGTTTTTTATGGTAGGATTATTTGCTACAACACCTGCGCATCCGCCAAGTCCCTGAAGCCGTTGTCTTTTGTCACTATCTTTAAGCTTGGAAAATTTCTATCCCTAGTGAGGTATTTGGAATCATTTCAGTACCCTTCCCTGTCAAGTCTGTCTTCCCTGTCTCTTTCAAAAGGCACTGTTCCTTTTGCCGAACCGAATAGCTTCAATAGTTTATTGAGATTCCTCTTTTTGAGTAGGCTTACTTCTATTTCCTCTCCTTCCCTTATTTTCTCAGCATCAACAACATCCTTCGGGATTAAAACTCCTAAGGATTTGCCAATCCTTATTACCTTTGCCCTGAACATTTTCAATTCAAATCACCATCACGTTATCCAAGCCTGAAAAGTCAGGGTCGGCAGTAACCAGGACCGCGGCTTCCTGCAATGCTGTGGCAAGATGAACTCCGTCTGCCAGGCTGAACTTTTCTTTTTTCATTCTTATCTCCTTTTTCAATTGCGCTGCTTTTAGCGCTAATTCAACAGACAGCGGTATGATTACAGCTCTTCTTTGTATGAACTGCAGCATGACGTGGAATCTTACATTATTACGCACAAGCTTGTCAGCAATTTCCGCAATTGCAATTATGGACGTAGCTATGTCTTCCCGGTCAATAAGCGGCCTTATCCTGTGCCCTTTGTCAGTGCCCAACAGGTATTCTACCCATGCAGAACTATCAATGACGTAGTCATAGCTCATGGAACTCAAACCTGTCCTCTTTGCTCCACTTCTTCAGCCCCTTTACAGCACCGAACATGGAGGCAGGTATTTTCATTTCCACCTGTACGAGCTGCTGTATCAGCATGTCATGCGTCTTTGCCTGCTTCTTCTCCTTCAGCATGTCCAGCAGCTGCTTAGTCGTATCTGAAACCTGTATTGTGGTCGCCATATTTGCTATAGTTATAACTATAACTATAAAAACCTTTCGTTTTGAAACTGCAGTCTCCCAGGCAGCAAACAATTTTAAACCTCTTCTCTTTCCGCAGGAGGTATGCTAATGGATAAGGTTAAGGATAAAATCCCGCAGAAATTGTACGATGCAATTACAACAGCAGGCGTTTCCGAGCTCAGACCCGCGCAGGTTAAGTCGCTTGCTTCTGGACTTTTAGAAAGCAGAAACCTGTTGGTGTGCACTCCAACTGCATCAGGAAAAACCCTTATTGCAGAATTGGCGGCAGTCTCCTCAATCCTCAACAAAAAAGGCAAGGCCGTTTATGTTGTGCCGCTTAAGGCCTTAGCAAGCGAGAAGTACAACGACTTCAAGAAGCGCTACGGCTCTTTCATAAGAGTTGCCCTTTCAGTAGGCGATTTTGACGCCTCAGACCACTATCTGTCAGACTACGACCTTATCATATGCACAGCGGAAAAGCTCGACTCCTTAATCAGGCATCACGCTCCTTGGGTGAGGATGATAGCTGTTGTCATAATTGATGAGATTCATTTGCTGAACGATGCCGGCAGGGGCCCTACCCTTGAGATATTAATCACGATCCTCAGGAAGCTTCTTCCAAAGGCGCAGTTCATCGGCCTTTCAGCAACCATCGGCAATCCTGAAGAGCTTGCAAAGTGGCTTGATGCAGGGCTGGTCGTTGACAGCTGGCGCCCTGTGAAGCTTCACCAGGGAGTTTACAGGAATGGCGTTATAAGTTTTAAGAAATAAAAAATGCGCTTTTTACCGCTGCAAATCTATTAGAACATCTTTACAACATATACGTAACGTTTAAATATAACATCTTTGCCTTATGCCTTCTATGAAAGCAGCAGGCATGTTAAAGGGATTGAAAATTGACATCACCCTTCTTGTAGGTCTGCTGCTTGTTGTACTGCTGCTTGGGCTCGTTGCCTGAGCGCTCATAGGCTTTCTCAAGACATGTTTAAAGTGTTTATGTTCTTATTCAGTTTTTGAACAACTAAAAAACGTGTCTTGACAGAGCCATAAAACAGCAAAAGCATCAAAGTTAGAAGGTGGTGGAAAATGTCAGACATAAGTGATGTGGTGTCAAGCGAAGCCGTGGCAACTACAACATTGGCTGCTGCAGCCAATGTTGCTAGCCATTCAAAACATCCAAGAATAGAAGCAGCAGTTGAAGCTCTTGCGATGTACAGTTGGACTGGCAGTGGAACCTTTCTTCGATTTCCAGCTAGGGCTTCTGACGAAGTTCTTGTTTGGAGACTTAGCAAGAAAGGGAAGGTATATTTTGGCAAATTAAATTTTGAGGCTGAGGACAGTCAAAAACCCGAGCAACCTGGGCAACATTGGCAAATGCCCGAGGATGGGAAGGTAAGGGTTAACAGCACATATTGGATGATTGTGCCGCCAGGTGCTTCCGGCATTAAATGGCCTGGTCCAAATCCGCCAATAATTCTCTATCAGCGAAGAAATGGTGCAAAAAGTTACGGGGACTAAATTGGCTTATGCAGCTAGCCCTAAGCTTTCCACAACAGCCTCTGCGCTGAACGGCGCCAAGTCATTGTAGCCCTGGCCTGTGCCTAGATAAAATATCGGTTTTTTGGTTACGTAGCTGACAGAGATTGCTGCCCCGCCTTTCTCGTCAACGTCAGCCTTTGCAAGGATTATGCCGTCAATGCCTATTGCCTCGTTGAACTTTCTGGCTTGTTCAACGCAGTCGTTGCCTGTGATTGCTTCTCCGACAAATATCTTCATGTCAGGCTTTGCCACCCTCGCAACTTTTTCCATTTCAGCCATAAGGTTTACGTTTGAATGTAGCCTTCCTGCAGTGTCTATCAGCACAGCGTCAATTCCGTGCGCCTCTGCGTATTTTATGGCATCAAATGCGACTGCAGCCGGGTCTGCCCCGTAGTCGTGCTTTATCAGCTTAACACCCAGCTTATCAGCGTGTTCCTGCAGCTGGTGTATTGCTGCTGCCCTGAACGTGTCCGATGCCGCTATGGCAACTTTGAGCTTGCTGTCCTGCAGCATCTTCGCCATCTTTGCAATGGTTGTTGTCTTGCCCGAACCGTTTATCCCGACAAACATTAGCTTTGCGGGTTTTTTCTCTGCGGCAATTTCTTTTACCTTTTCTTTCAAATCGTAGCCTGACGTAAATAAGTCCTCAACGCTGCCCCTGAGCGTTTTTCTTATCGTTTCCTCTATTTTTCCCCTTTGCAGCGGCTTTTCAACCAGGCTTCCTTTCAAATCCGCCTTTATCTTGTCTATTGCCTCGACTGCAACGTTGTTCTCAAGCAGCGTGATTTCCAAATCCCGGAATAATTCCTCAAACCTTGTTTCGGAAATTTTTGTCGTGGTTACGGCTTCTGTGACAGCGCTCGTTATTCTTTCAAAAAATCCCCCAAGTCGTTGCGACGACTGGGCCCAATCGGCCGCTGCAAATCCTGCTTCGGCAGGATTGCACAGTCGGCTACTGCCGACTTGTGCCGATTTGGGTTTTTTTGGCTCTTCCCTGATTTCTTCTTTTGCATCTTTTTTCTCTTCTTTTTCCTTCTCGCGTGGCTTAACCTCTGCTTTGACTTCATCGGCTTTCCTAGCTGCCTGCACTGGCTTTGGCAGCGGCTTTTCTTCTGCTTTCTTCTCTATTACCTTTACTTGTTCCTTTTTAGCTTCTTCCTCAGGCTCTTCCCTTGCCTTCTCCGAGAACCTGCTTATTACTTCGCCGAGCTTTTTCTTGAGAAATCCGAACATTTTGCCCTTTACGCCTGTTTGCCCTGCTGCCCTGCCTGCTCTTCTTCCTGAAGCATCTGCCCCAGCTCCCTTTCGAGGGCTTCAGCATGGTCTGTGAGCCTGTTCAGCTCTTCCAGCATGCTTTCCTGGTAGCCAATGAGCTCCTGCTGTTTTGCCGTAAGCAGCGCTTTTGCCTCGCCAACTGTTTTCCTGACGCATACATTGCTCCCGACATTCACAATCAGCTCTTCGGTGTTGTCTAGGGTTGCACTTGCGAATATTCCCTCTGTTACTGGCGCGAGCAGCTTTGCCTTTTTCTGGGCGCTTTTCAGGCTGTCCAGGCTTTCGGCTGCTGTTTCCAGCTCCTGCCTTTTTTCTTCTACTGCCTCAAGCTGCTGCTGCAGCTGCTTTATCTGGGCAGATGCCATCCTCAGCTCGGCGTACCTGTCCTTTAGCGTTTCATCCTTGCTGGAGTGTTTTGCCGTTGCCATGGCCTGTGGAAAACGCAGGAGTGTTTTTAAAGGTTTGCCACTCGAAAAGAAACAGTCAGCTTTTATTTGGCTTGTAAGGGTGCAGCGAGAATCCCCTTGCTATTCTTTCTATGGTGTCTGCCAGCATCGGTGCCGTTGATATTATGCTGTAGTTCTTTAGCATCTTTTGCTGGGGAATCGGGATTGTGTCCGCAAACAAAAATCCCTCAACCTCTCCGCTGTCATTGAGCTGTTTAAAGCGCTCTGTAGCCGGGTCTGTCAGCAGGGGGTGTGTGCACGCTACCCATATCTTTTCTGCCTTGTGGTTCCTGACTGCCTTTATTGCCTCCAGCATGCTGCCCCCTGTGTCTATGAAGTCGTCAACGATTATCGCGTTCATGCCCTCTACCTTTCCTATGACGTTCATGGCGTCTGCCTTTCTCCAGTTGGGCCTGTACTTGTCTATTATTGCTATCCTTTCTGCCTGCATCGCATTGGCCAGGTCCCTGGCTCGCTTAGTTCCGCCGGCATCCGGGGTTACAACAACCGTGTTGCCTATTTTCTTGCTTCTGAAATGTTCCGCAAAAAGGTAGATGGCTGATAGGTTGTCAACTGGTATGTCGAAGAAGCCCTCTATCTGCTGGGCGTGCAGGTCTATTGTGACGATCCTTGCTGCGCCCGCATTCTCCATCATGTCTGCCATGACCTTTGCCGAGATTGGCTCCCTGCCGGTTTTCTTCTTGTCCTGCTTTGAGTAGCCAAAGTAAGGCACCATGAGGTTGATGGACCTTGCTGATGCCCTTCTGAGGGCGTCCATTATGAGCAGGAGCTCCATCACGTTGTCATTAACCGGGGGGCATGTTGACTGTATTACGAAAACGTCAGCTCCCCTTACAGATTCAAGGATTTCCACTCTTGATTCCCCGTTCGGGAATTTTCCTATGTCTGCCTTTACAAGCGGTATGCCGACGTGCTTAGAAATGGACGCTGCAAGTTCATGCACGGAGGTGCCTGCAATCAGCTTGACATAACTGCCGTCTTCTTTTGCGATTTTATTTCACCAAGATTGTCGAATCTGGGGGAGTATTTAAATTTAGTTGTTTGTTGATTGGTGCGCCGGGAGCGGGACTCTCAACTGCGCCTAGGCACAATTTTTGAACCCGCATGACCAGTGGGAACCAGTCACTCGCTTATCAGGCGAGCGCGCATACCCATTGCGCCTTCCCGGCACATTAATTAAACTGTAAGCATTTTTCTTATGCCTTTCTGCCGTTTTGCCATAAACTTTTCACAATTTCTGTAAAGTTTTCAAAACCTGCTGAATATTTCACGGGTTTTTGTCAATTTAGCGAAAATTTTTCGGAAAATTACGAATTATTTTAACACGTTTTTTAGAAAAGTTTATTAAGTAGTTCAAACTTATTATGTCCAGACCGGTGGGAATAGTTTAGGCGTATACCAATTTCGCCATTTTTCTTTTTTATTATTCAGAACAAGACCAAACTTACTTTTCAATCATCTCAATCTCGATGTTCAGGCCCTCAGGAATAGGAACTCTCATGACCAGCCTGAGCGCCCTTTCGTCTACGCCGAGGTCAATCATGCGCTTGTGAATCCTCATCTCAAACCTGTCCCATGTTGCTTTGCCATCGCCGCATGGGCATTTTCGTGTTGTGACCTTGAGCTTCTTTGTCGGCAAAGGTATTGGCCCGTGCATGTCGACGCCTGTTTTTTCAACGATGTCCTTTATAGAAGTGCATACTGAGTTTATCTTTTCTATTTCCGTGCTTGCCAGCTTTATCCTTGCGCGTTGCATGTTTTCCACAGCGATAACTTATTTTAACGCCCCTATGAACCGACGGTATTAACGCTGTTGTTCCTGAGAATTGCGGGGTGATTTATAAAGGTAACTGTTTCTTTTTTGGCTTTGCTTTGGCATTGCTGGCTTCGCTGTAGTGGCTGGCAGCTTTGCAGCTGCTGAAAAACAAAAAGGAAGAAAATTAAAAATTAAGAAATAAAAATAAATCCTACTTCTTCACAACGTCAATGCACTGCCCGGCCGCAACGGTTGAGCCGGAGTCCCTTATGGCAAACCTTGCGAGCTGTGGGATTTCTGACTGCTTCTCAATCACCAGTCCCTGGCCGCCTGTTGGCTGAACCTTGACTATGGCTACCTCGCCGTTCTTTAGGAAGTCGGGCTTGTCTTTCAGCGTTTCGCCAGTAGCTGGATTAATCTGCTTCACCAGCTCGGTTATCTTGCATGCGATCTGCGCGGTGTGTATGTGGAACACCGGGGTGTAGCCGACTGTCAGCACGTTCGGGTGGTTCAATACCACAATGCGCGCTGTGAACTCCTTTGCCACTGTTGGCGGGTTTGCTGTGTGCCCAATTACGTCTCCCCTGGCTATGTCCTGCTTGTTCATTCCCCTTACTGAGAATCCGACGTTGTCTCCTGGCTCTGCCTGCTGGAGCGCTTCATGGTGCATCTCGATGCTCTTGACTTCGCCAGTTACTCCCTTGCCTTCCCTTGCGGGCACAGCGATTATCTTGTCGTTGACCTTCATTACGCCTGTCTCTACCCTTCCGACAGGAACTGCGCCTATGCCCTTGATTTCGTAAACGTCCTGTATTGGGAGCCTGAGCGGAAGCTGTGTTGGCTTTTCCGGCGCCTTCAGGCTGTTCATTGCCTCGAGCAGCGTTGGTCCTGCGTACCATGGCATCTTTTCTGACTTCTTGGTCAGGTTGTCGCCAAGGTATGCTGCTGTTGGCACGAACTGTATCTTTGTCACATCATAGCCAACTGCCTTGAGAATCTGGCTTGCGTTGTTTTTGACCTCATCAAATCTTTTCTGGTCGTAGCTGACCATGTCCATCTTGTTGATGGCAACAACCAGCTGCTGTACGCCAAGCGTCCTTGCGAGGAATATGTGCTCGTAGGCCTGCCCTCCTGCGCCTGCGTCGTCCGGCCTCTTGAGACCTGCTTCGGCCTCGCCCCTGTTGCCTGAAACGACAATCACTGCCGCGTCGGCCTGGCTTGTGCCGGTTATCATGTTCTTGATGAAGTCCCTGTGGCCCGGCGCATCTATTATGGTGAAGTAGTACTTGTCTGTCTCAAACCTCTTGTGGCTCAGGTCTATTGTGACGCCCCTCTTCTGCTCTTCCTCAAGGGTGTCCATTGCGAATGCGAACTCGAAGCCGGGCTTGCCGACTTCCTTGGCCCTGTCCTGGAGCTTCCTCATGCTCTGCTCGTCTATGTTGCCTGTGTCATAGAGCAGCCTTCCCACTGTAGTTGACTTGCCATGGTCTACATGGCCTATGAATATCAGGTTCATGTGTTCCTTTGTCTTAGCCATTTTCAAATCCTCCTATTAAACCTCTCAAAAGTCGTGGGTTTGAGGATTTCCCAGTCATATTTAAAGTTTTTGGTGAGTTTTGAGAATGTCGGCTCGGGGCTTATTTCCTCATTTTAAGCTTAAAGGCAGGCTCTACAGCCTTGATGTTTTCAAAATCAGAATCTTTCGTTACTAGTTCAAAGTCCCTGTTTATGCACATACATGCAATCAGGATATCTATTGCTTGTTGAGGCTTACCAATGTCCCTTAAATGTATTGAAAGCCTATAAGCTAGCGCATAGTCATACCTGTTAGGATAAAGTATTTCGCAAGTATCTCCCGCCGGTGGGTACTCAATAATGTTAAAGATTGTAGTAGCTCCAACTTCGTTTTCTATCAGGAGGTTTGTGTCAATGACTTCAGTCGTCTTTTTTCACTCTCTTTCATTTCCTTATAGTATCTTTTCCAATCGCTCATCGGCAGTTTTGATATTCTTTCTAAGGCTGCCCTACTATCTGGAGGCAGCATTTTAACCAGTTCCTTCCCGCTTATTACGCCGCCTACTTCAGCAATCTTGCGCCATATGCCTTCCCTTGCGACCTCGCTCCACTTAATATCAGGATGCTCTTTCATCTGCTCGTACAGCTTCCCAGGAACGCTCAACGTGATGTTCCTTTTATTTACTTTATGTGCCATATTTACAATATGTGCCTTCTACTATTTAATGGTTTCGGCTTTGAAAAATGCAAAACAACCAGAAAAAAGCTTTTTTCTCAAATCCCGCTTATCAGCTCAGCCAGCGCTTTTTCAGTGTCTTTTGCAAGGACTACAGAGCTTGCCACTAGTATTCCTTCTGTTCCCAGCTCAAGCGCCTTCTCAACGTCTTCCCTGCTGTTGACGCCTGCGCCGCACAGCACTTTGATGCTTTTGTTTGCGCTTTTCACTGCAGCCACAGAATCAGAAACAACTTCCGGCTTTGCCTTCGAGACAGAAACCTTCCCTCCAATGAGCTCAGGCGGCTCAACTGCTATGTAATCAGGCGATGGCGTGAGCGACGCTATAGTCTTCGCTTCAGCAACATTCGCAGCGCACACCACAGTTGCCAGGCCTGCTGCTTTTGCCGTTGCAATGCGCTTTGCGATGTCAGTAATCTTGTGCTCGGCATGGTTCAGCAGGGTTCCGGAAGCCCCTGCTTCCTTAACGGCCTCAGCAGTGACAAAGCCGGTTGATTTTCCCTGGCCGTTCGCGTCAATGTGCTGCGCAAAAACATCGACCAGTTTTGTATCAATTGCAGAAGCCACCCTAAATATGTCCGCAGCCTGGACAGCAACAACGATTTTTGCCCTGCCTTTCGCATTTGCCGCAGCCGCCTCACATGCCTTGGCCAGCTTGACAGCGCTTTCGCCAGTGGCTTCCTTGTACGTTTTGAAATTCACTATTATTACTGGGATTTGCATACGACGCAAATCTGTTGTTTTCTTTATAAAAGTTTTCGTTATTACACCGGCGTGATAGAAATAGCATCAATTTAATGAATTTTAAAGTTACTGTGTTCCGTTGGTTCTAAGAACCCTTCTTTAACCTTAACATATACCCGTGCTTCTTTTAACTTCAGTTCCCTGAGCACTTTGCTTACTGCCGCTCTTAGTTCAGGTATAAATCTTTTGTTAAACAATTCTTCCAACTCGGTCTTATAACTTTGATCGCGTATTTGAAAGTTAACTTTTAAAAGCAGAATTCCTCCTTCTTCTACAATAATATCCTCTTCAAGCGTGCATTTAAAGACAGGAGTTGACGTCATAAAACCTTTCGGCAAACTAATAACCCATTCTATAAATTCAACAATAACCGTCTTGCCAAACTTTATTCTCCGTCTAAATTTACTGTTAAATTTCACTCCGTGTTTAAGATCTAACTGTTTTACGATATCAGCCGTAACAGGCGCTAATGCTGGTAATAGAGAATATCCTGAATGCATCCTTTGGAATGGTCCGCCTACGTCTCTGAATTTCCATCTGAGGTCCACACCGTCAAGTCCCATTATTCCCGTCATTCTAAGTTACATATTTAAGCGTATTGTTTTTGATGCTCTTTAAACTCACAACCGAATCACCACTGCATCAGATGACAATTCCTCATTTTAAAACACAAACTTTAAATATGCGCTTTAGTGTGGAGAGTGCAGTAAAATCAATTAAAAAAGTTGAGGGATTGAAAAATGGCCGATTTTTTCTCGAATGTTAAGGCAAGGATAAATGGTCTGATGGGCGGCAAGGAGCCGGAGGCCATTGGAGAGGGCGGCGAGCAGGAGTATGTTGAGCTCGATACGGCTTCCACTGAGCGGAGGGGCAAGGTCCTTGTCAAGAAGTTTGTTATGGGCGATTTTCAGGATGTAAAGCCTGTTATTGATGCGCTGAGGGAAGGCAACACGATTGCAATCGTTAATATAAGCCTGCTGAAGGAGAAGGACATGATAGAGGCGAAGAGGGCTGTCAGCAAGCTGAAGAAAACAACCGATGCCATCTCAGGCGATATCCGCGGCCTGGATTCTGACTACATCATTGCTACTCCTTCATTTGCAAAGATTCATGCCGAGAGCAGCAGCGTTTCAGCCCCGCAGGCAAATGTTCAGGGCGCAGCGGCTGCAGGCCAGGAAGAGACGTTCTAGTTAGCTTTGCTAGCTTCAATCTTTAATTCCGGGTAGTTCTGGTTCGCATACCACAATTCTAAAGTGCTTTTTATTCCCATTGCGGCTTTGTACGCCTCGTGAGCGAAGAAGCCAGCAGCTGCAGCAGTTATAGTTCCAAGAGCACCTGTTACAAAGGCTGCTGTTTCTTCCAAGCTGCTTGGAGGAGGCGGAGGGCTTATTGGCTTTGGCAGCTTGTCATCCAGCAACAGGCCGAAATAAGTGTAGGAGGCAGCAGCAGTTAGGCCAAGCGATGCTGCCAACGTTGTGCATCTTCTATAAACGCCCCTTAGGTCCAGTAGTACTTTTTCAAAATCCTTTGCAATAGCTGTTTCTTGGACAACAGCAGAGTCCTCTAAGTTTCTCATTTTGGTGACGCCTTTGGCCCTCTACAGCTCCAGCTCCTCGTCAATCTGTTTTGCGATTGCCTTGAGGTCGTCAAGGGTTCTCCTGACGTCTTTCCTGAGCTCCTCTATGAGCACTTCAAGGTTCCCAACCCTCAGCACATACCTGTTCCTCTCGGAAACCACGATGCCAGACTCGAGAAGCTTGTTCAGGTGGTGCACTACAGTTCCCCGGCTTAGGCCAACGCGGTGAGCTAATTCATCGCTTGTAAGAAGCTGGTTGCCTCTCCTGCTCTTTATGAGCTCAACAAACAGCCTGTAAAGCGAGCTGTCCTTGTCCCGCTCGGTAAACAGGCCGAGCGAGTGCCCAAGCCACCTGAGCTCGTCGTTAACATTATGCTGCCGAGGCCTCGAGACCCTTATTATGGTTATGCGCTGCTCCCTGATTATCATGCTGCCAATCAGCTGTTCTTGTTGGCGTTGCCCTATTTAAACCTTTCCGGATAAAACGCGGCGGGAAATAATCATCTTCTGCAGAATAGAAATATTTAAATACTATAGTCATATTACGTTGACTTTAAATCAACGAAAAGTGTTTGAATAAAACGATGGATGCATAAGGCTGAAGTGATTGGCAATGGAAAAATCAGCAGAAAAGCAGAAACCGGCAGCAACAGAGCATGAAAAGCCTGCAGCCCCTATTGACAAAATCGACAAGAACGCCCCAGAAATGGAGAAGCAGCTTGCCGACTACAAGGACTCGCTCCAGCGCTTGCAGGCAGAGTTTGAGAATTACAAGAAGCGCGTTGAGAAGGAAAAAATTCAGTTCAGGCAAT
The DNA here is from genome assembly GCA_016188155.1 of Candidatus Woesearchaeota archaeon. Taxonomy (GTDB): domain Archaea; phylum Nanobdellota; class Nanobdellia; order Woesearchaeales; family UBA10216; genus UBA10216. The sequence goes on from JACPIH010000019.1 coordinate 13,775, forward strand.
ATGCGGCTGCTGAGTTTGTAAAGAATCTTTTGCCTGTGCTTGACAGCTTTGAGCTTGCGCTCAAGTCAATTGCTAACGGCAGTAACAACGGAAAAATCATAACCGTAGCTGCGGATGACAAAATTGCCAGGGGCCTTGAATTAATTTACGGCCAGTTTTACTCTGTGCTTGAGGCGCAGGGTCTCGTGCCGATTAAGGTTGTTGGTGAAAAATTTGACCCTTACAAGCATGAAGTGCTAATGCAGGAGGAAACTGCGGATGAAACAAAGGACGGCAAAGTTATTGAGGAGTTCCAGCGTGGCTACATGTTCAACGGTGCTGTCCTGCGCTACAGCAAGGTCAAGGTTTTGAAATTTATTAGTAATGATGATAGTGGAGGGAAATGAAAATGGCAAAGATAATTGGAATTGACCTGGGAACCAGCAACAGCGCAGCCGCTTACATGGAAGCTGGCAAGCCCAAAATTATTCCGAGCGCAGAGGGCGCTTCCTTGTACGGCAAGGCGTTCCCAAGCGTGGTTGCGTTCGCAAAGGACGGCCAGATGCTCGTTGGTGAGCCGGCAAAGAGGCAGGCTGTCAGCAACCCCGAAGGCACTGTTTTCGCTGCAAAAAGGAAGATGGGGACTTCTTTCAAATATAAGATTCCTGGCAAGGAGTATACGCCGCAGCAGATTTCTGCTTTCATTCTTCAAAAGATAAAGAAGGATGCAGAGGAGTTTCTCGGCGACAAGGTTGAGAAGGCCGTTATTACGGTTCCGGCGTATTTCGACGACAACCAGAGGCAGGCAACCAAGGATGCCGGCGCCATAGCCGGCCTTGAGGTCGTCAGGCTTGTAAACGAGCCTACGGCTGCGGCTTTCGCTTATGGCTTTGACAAGTCAGGCAAGAGCATGCACGTCATGGTCTTCGACCTGGGCGGCGGCACATTGGACGTCACCATAATGGAAATGGGCGAGGAGGGCGTATTCGAGGTAAAATCG
>JACPIH010000020.1 GCA_016188155.1 Candidatus Woesearchaeota archaeon
AGAAATAGCAAGATTTAAATAGAAGTATGCGTAGGATAGAAATCTCTCGTCGGGAAAAGCATAAGTTCGCGGCGGGAAGAAAACAAAAACGATTGAATAAAAAATCGGGGGTGTAAGGGATGGCACAGAAAGTTGCAAAAGTAGGGGTAAGGAAGCAGAACGGCTACCTATATTTTGTAGACAAGAGGGGCAACGTCGCCAGGGCTAAGATGGTCCGCGGCGGAAAGAAGAAAGGAAAGCAGAAGCAGGAAGTCGTTGCCAAGGTTGGCGTCAGGAAGGAGAAGGGATACCTGTACTTCATTGACGGCCAGGGAGACGTCTCCAGGGCCAAGATGGCTAGGGGAAGATAAAAAACTTTAAGCTGCTTTTTTAATTCTTTATTTTTATTATTTTTAATTTTGTTAATCAGCAGCCTCAGTTGCGCTGCTTATTTCTTTTTCTGCGGTGCCGGTTTTGCGCCGCGAAGGCTGTTAACCGCTGCTGTCAGGTCTGTGCTTTCGTAAATGTAAGATCCGGCTACAAGCACATCAGCTCCGGCCGCAACGGCCTGCCTTGCCGTATCAGCGTTTATGCCGCCGTCGACTTCTATTTCAACGTCCAGCTTTTGCTTGTCTATCATTTCCCTGAGCGCCTTAATCTTCGGCAGCATGCTCCTGATGAAGGACTGCCCCCCAAAACCCGGGTTTACGGTCATGATAAGAACCATGTCGACATCGTTAAGCACATAATCAAGTGCCGTCAAGGAAGTTGACGGGTTGAGGACAACGCCTGCTTTTGCGCCCTTTTTCTTTATGTTGTGTATCGTCCTGTTGAGGTGGACTGCCGTTTCAACATGGACACTAAGCAGGTTGGCTCCGGCATCTATGAACTGGTCTACGTAGTTGTCAGGATTTTCGACCATGAGGTGCACGTCAAACGGCAGCTTCGTAACCACCCTGATGCTCCTCACGACAGGCGGGCCGAAAGTGATGTTTGGCACGAAATGGCCGTCCATAACGTCTATGTGCAGCATGTCAACGTAATTCTCGACTTTCCTTATCTCGTCAGCAAGCTTGCTGAAGTCGGCAGAAAGTATCGAAGGCGCAATCTTCACCATGTAATCTTCACCATCTTTTTCCCTTCCGTTTCAGCTTGACTGGTATTATTTAAATCTTGCTGCTGTTGCCGAAGCTGGGGTGGCAATGAAGAAATATTTATAAATATCCCTATTGAACTACACAAAAGCCAAATGAAACGACAGGATACCAAAAGCAACAAGGGAACAGAATTCAACGAGAATCCCAAGCACGTCGCGATAATCCTTGACGGCAACAGGCGGTTTGCAAAGCGCCTCATGCTCAAGCCCTGGACGGGGCACGAGTGGGGCAAGAAAAAGGTAGAGAAGCTGTTGGATTGGTGTGTGGAGCTTGGAATAAAGGAAGTAACACTTTACGCTTTTTCTGTTGACAACTTCAGCAGGCCTAAGGAGGAATTTGACTACATCATGAAGCTCTTTAAGGAGGGCTGTGAGGAGCTGAAAACTGACAAAAGGCTTCAGGAAAAAGGCAAAAGGCTTGGCATAAGGATAAGGTTCCTGGGCAGGCTTGGGATGTTCCCTGAAAGCGTAAGGAAGCTGATGCACGAGATTATGGAAAAAACTGCAAATAACACCGGACTGGTTGTCAACTTCTGCATGGCTTACGGCGGCAGGCAGGAGATTGCCGATGCGGCGAAGAGGATGGCTGCGGATGTGCAGAAAGGTAAATTATCCGCTGCTGCTGTTAACGATGATACGCTCAAAAAATACCTTTACCTGCCTGAGGACCCTGACCTGATAATACGAACAGGAGGCGAAAAAAGGCTGAGCGGCTTCCTGCTTTACCAGTCGTCCTATTCGGAGCTGTTCTTTCTCGAAAAAATGTGGCCAGAATTCGAAAAGGAAGACCTTGTGCAGGTCATTGAGGAATTCAGGCAGAGGCAAAGAAGGTTTGGGAAGTAGTGAGTTAAATAGACCTGCTTATCAGCAGCTGCGCGAGCTCTTTCAGCTGGTTTTTGGCTTCTGATTCTGGCAGGGCTGCTTCTGTTTCTTTCCAATACTTCTCAATAAGTTGGGCTGCTGCTTTTTTGGCGTATTCAATCGAGTTGTGCTTGTTTATTATGGCTATGGCTTCTTTCAGCAGCTTTTCATCTTTCGTGTGCATGTTTAGTATTTCAAGAAGCCTTTGCCTTTCATTTTCGGGCGCAGCATTAAGGGTATGGATTACAAGCAGTGTCCTTTTGCCTTCGCTTATGTCATCGCCAAATCCCTTGCCTATTCCTTCGCTGCTTTCGACATTAAGGATATCGTCTTTAATCTGGAAAGCCACTCCTGCTGCCTCTGCAAACTCTCCAAGGGCTTTGATTTGCTTCTCGCTTCCTCCGCCCAGCAAAGCGCCGAGCTTTGCCGCCATGCTGGCAACAGAACCCGTTTTGTTCGCGCACATCTGCAGGTATTCTTCTTCTGTCGGAATCCTGTCAGATTTTCCGCTGTGCCAGTAGATGTCAATGGCCTGTCCGAAGTGGCCCTTGAGCAACTGTAGGCTGATTATCTCGTAAGCATCCTTTTTTGTTGTGCCTGGCAGGTCAGAATTCCGGATTGTGATGTAGGGGAGGAAGTATAGAGTGTTACCGGCGTTAATTGCCATGTCAACGCCAAAGATTTTATGCAGCACAGGCTTGCCCCTTCTCAAATCGGAGTTATCCTCTATGTCATCAACAATGAGCGTTCCGTTATGGATTATTTCTGGAATGACCGTGAATGGCAAAATCTTTTCAGGATTTCCGCCAACTGCCTCGCAGCAGATTAGCATAAGCATCGGTCTCCACCGTTTCCCGCCTCTTGAAAGGAAGTCCCAGACAGGCTCGCTGATTGATTTGGTAAGCGACGCCACGTCGTACTTCCAGATTGCTTTTCCAACAGCCTTTTCTGCCCAATTCGCAGTCAGCTCCGCTGGAAGGAATGACCTGAGCTCTTTCTCGATGCGTTCCCTGTGCGGGTTTTCAAAAAAGTCCATATAGATTACCTGGGATGCGATTCAACATGCTGTGCCAGCCTGTCTATTGTTAGCTGAAACCATTTGGTGTAAGCCTGCGTGTTTTTCTTCATATCCTGGCAGAGTTCTTTGAAATCCATCCACTTCCAGCCTTCAGCTTCTTCCGGATTCAGTATCGGCTCACCATCAAATCTTCCAATGAAAATATGCAGATACTCGTGCTCTGTCAGTCCCTTGTCAAGCTTTACGTTGTAAACAAAGCTGAACTCTTCTTTCAGCTCACAGTCAAAGCCCATTTCATCCTTCAGCCTGCGGTGGGCTGCTTCAGAAAGTGACTCACCCGGCCTTGGATGGCTGCAGCAGGTGTTTGTCCAGAGGCCACCGGAATGGTACTTTGCGCTGTGCCTTTTCTGCAGCATCAGCTGGCCATGCTTGTTAAAGACGTAGATGGAGAACGCCCTGTGCAATTTTCCCTGCCTGTGGGCTTCAAGCTTCTCCTCATTCCCGACAGGATTGTCCTTTTCATCAACGAGAATAACGTAATCCATGGGTCTAGCAAAACGCAAACTATTTATATTGTTTTTCTTCTCCAAAACGGTAATAAAATGCTTGAAACAATTCTTTTGGCTAATCCGCTGGGGTTTTGTGCTGGGGTTGAAAGGGCAATCCTGACTGTTGAGGAAACATTAAAGAAGCATGGAGGCCCAGTTTACCTCAATAATGAGATAGTCCACAATGCGGATGTGACTGATTCATTAGCACAGAAGGGAGCCGTGGTAGTTGGTTCGTTAAGCGAAGTGCCTGCTGGCAGCCGCATGATTTTTAGCGCGCACGGTGTGCCCCCGAGCCTTAGAGAGTACGCTGAAAGGAGGGGCTTGATTACGAATGACGCAACATGCCCGCTTGTTGAAAAGGTGCACCGCGAAGCCCTAAGATATGCAGGGGAGGGGTACGCAATCATTTTAGTAGGGCACAGAGAACATGTTGAGATTCAAGGGACAATGGGCGAGGCGCCGGCTGCGACTTATGTGGTGGGAAACGTCCAGGAAGCGGAAGGGATTAATGTTCCCGACCCTTCAAAGGCAGTGTGCCTGACTCAGACCACACTCAGCGTTGATGACACAAAGGAAATAGTTGATGTTCTTAAAAGAAGGTTTCCAGAACTGGTGTTGCCTCCACATGATGACATATGCTACGCAACTCAAAACAGGCAGGATGCTGTTAGGGACATGGTTAGAAATGGTGCCAAGCTTGTGCTCGTTGTTGGCTCTGGAAACAGCTCAAACACTGCCAGGCTAGTAGAAGTTGCAAAGGGCCGGGGGGTTGAAGCTTACCGCATAGATAACCGCACAGAAATACAACCGCAGTGGCTTGAGGGCGTAAGTGTTCTTGGACTAACCGCAGGTGCTTCTGCACCAAGGCGCCTGGTAGATGGCGTAATCACGCACTTGAGCGAAATGTACCCGGCTGTTAAAGTTACTAAGATGAGTGCTGTTGGGATGCCAGAAGAAAACATAAGATTCGCCTTGCCCAGGATTTGAAAGGTTTTTATCTTATCCTGTAGTCCCTGACGTTTTTGGCTTTTCCAACTTTTCCTTTCCCAAGTCGACTTGTGTCGACTGGGCCCAGTCGAGCTCCACTCGACTTGGGCTTCACCAGGCCAATCTTCGCAAAGACGTACAGCGTTGTGAAAAGGATTCCTGCAATGGCGATTATAAGCGCGAGCAGAGGCACAAGAAACGCAAACACGATTGCCAAGGCAATGAGTATTGGAATAAATAGAATCATAGCCACGATGTTTGAAGCTGAGAACCTCACTATCATGCTGGCATCAGCGTGCGCTACGCCTTATTCTACGCTTTGTACTTGTAAATGTACTGATTGGCTCGCCCTGCCTTCTTGAACAGCACCTGCTTGCTCTTTCGGAGCTTTGACAGGTTGTTTATTACAGAGCCGGTTGAAACCTTGAGGCTTTTGGCTATCTCCTTTGAGGTGAACCACTTTGCCCTGTATTTCTTCAAAAAATCGCTTACTTCCTGCTGTCCCATAAGGGGTATGGGCGAGGATGCTAATATTTAAACCTACCTCTTTTTAAAGAGTGTTAGGGTTTCCTTATTATCAGCTTATTTTCTTCATAAATCATAATTATTTCCTCTCCAGGGCTTACTCCAAAATCATCTAGAATTGCCTTTGGGATTATTACTTCCCATTTTTTCCCTATTTTTGTTTTAAATTGCATTTTACACCGCTGTTTTTAGGCTCTTTTTTCTACCTCTTCCACAACCTGCCGCATGAACTTGTCAGCATCAACAGTAAATTGTTCCTTGCCCTTCCTCACGGTTACCGTATTGGCTGCTACCTCTTTTTCGCCAACAACGATTATGTAGTTAACCTTATCCAGCTCTGCTTCCCTTACCTTGTATGGCACGCTTTCTGCCTTTTCATCGGCCTCAACGCGGATGCCTGCTTCAAGATACCTTTTCTGCAGCTGGTTAGCATAGCCATTGAACCTGTCTGCCACAGTGAGTATCCTGACTTGCACAGGGCTGAGCCACAGCGGGAACTTCCCAGCATAATGTTCGGTAAGGACGCCAATGAACCTTTCAAGGCTGCCCAGAATGGCCCGGTGTATCATTACAGCGGGGTGCCTTTTCCCATCCTGGCCTTCGTACTCTGCCTCCATCTTTATCGGCATCTGGAAGTCAAGCTGGATTGTTGCAAGCTGCCAGTCCCTCCCAATCGAATCCCTAACGTCAAAGTCTATCTTCGGCCCGTAGAAAGCCCCTTCTCCGCGTTTTACCTCATATTTCAGCTTGCTTGCCTTGAGCGCGTCCTCAAGTGCCTTTTCAGCCAGTTCCCATAGCTTCACGTCTCCCATGTACTTTTCAGGCCTTGTGCTGAGCTTTGCCTTGAACTCAAACTTGAACGTGTCAACGTAAACAAACTTGACAAAGTCCAGCAGCTGCATTATCTCCTGGTTAATCTGCTCCTTTGTGCAGAATATGTGCGCGTCATCCTGTGAAAATTTCCTGACTCTGGTCAGGCCGCCAAGCACGCCTTTCAGTTCATTCCTGTGAAGGTTGCAGAAGTCAGCTATCCTCAGCGGCAGTTCGCGATAGCTTCTGGTTCTGTTCTTGAAAATCAAAACATGACTGGGGCAGTTCATCGGCTTCAGGGCGAACTCGTCCTCATCAACCTTCAGGACAAACATGTTCTCCTTGAAATGCTGCCAGTGCCCGGACATCTCCCAAAGCGCCTTGTTGAACAGCTGAGGCGTAATCACTTCCTTGTATCCGCGCTTAAGGTACTCCTCCCTGACGAAGTTGGTGAGCTCATTGTAGATTATCGCGCCTTTTGGCAGGAAGAAAACGCTTCCGGGGCTCCAGTCGTGGAACATGAACAGCTCAAGGTCCTTGCCAAGCTTTCTATGGTCGCGCTTCTCTGCCTCCTGCATCATTGCGAAATAGGCGTCCATTTCCTTCTTTGACGGGAAAGCAGTGCCGTAAAGCCGCTGCAGAGGCTTGTTTTTCGCTTCTCCGCGCCAGTAAGCCCCAGAGATTTTCGTGAGCTTGAATGCTTTAACATAGCTCGTATTCGGCACATGAGGGCCATGGCACAGGTCAATGAAGTCACCCTGCTGGTAAGCTGAAATTTCCTCGCCGCCTTTTACATCCTCGTTTATTATCTCGACCTTGTAGCTGTTGTCCTTGAAAATCTTGAGGGCTTCTGTCTTAGTCAGCACGCGTCTTTTTATGTCGAGTTTTTCGGCAACTACAACTGCCATTTCCTTTTCTATCCTTTCTAAATCTTCTGGCTTGAAGGGGTCGTGCTCAATGTCATAATAAAAGCCGCTTTCAAACACAGGCCCAATTGTGAGCTTAGCGAAGGGAAACAGCCTAGTAACAGCCTGTGCCATCACATGGGCCGCCGAGTGCCAGAAAACGCTCTTTCCCTCTGCAGAATCAAACTTGAGCAGCAGGAGCGTGGCATCCTCACCAATCGGCCTTGTGAGATCATAAAGAACTCCGTTTACCTTGGCAGCAACAGCCTCTTCAGCCAAGCCGCGGCTTATCCCCTTAGCTATCTCTAGTGCTGTTGTGCCTTTTGCAAACTCCTTAGAATTGCCGTCAGGAAAAGTAATCTTAATTGTGGCTGCTGCGCCTTTACCCTTCTTTGCTGTTGCCATTTCAAAATCTCTCAAGTGACCTTTTTACAAAAAAGGTCAATCAAAAAACGTATAGTAAGGTTGTATTTATAGGTTTCTGAAATGTATGATAAAGAAACAAAAAGGATAACTTTATGCACTTTATGCTGCTCTTTCTTTAGGTTCCGGAAGGTAAAACCCGTGCTTCTTGTATTTTACATCGTCCTCGCGCCTTTGTGCTATCGGGACGTGTAACTCTGAAGCTATAGTTGCTGTTGGCAACGCATGGAACAGTGCTGCTTTCGCCGGGCTTATCTTTCTTCCTGTTTTCTGTATCTTTTCAAGTACATGCGCCGCGTAAACACCTTGCGGCAGATGTGCTATGTAAGCTGCATGAGCGGCGCTGTCAATTCTTGCCATTGCGCCTTTCTTATGGCCTTCGAGGAAGCCGTAAATCATTTGCTTAAGCATGTCTGGCGTGACTTCTTCTTCTCCTTCAAGGGTTTTTTTAATCGTTTCCTCGAGGCCTGACACGCGTTGGACTCCTTCAATTTGGCCAGCGCCAACCTCTTCATCGAAATGGCGTGCGAGCGTTTCGTAAAGGCTCTTGACGTCTTCTTTGCCTATTTCCTGATGTGCTTTTAATTTTTCAACCGCCTCTTTAAGATGCTTCGGCAACGTGCCCAGCACAGAAGGCTTTGCATGCTCAAAATACCCAACTATGTAAGCTGCTATAGCTCTCTGAAGTTTTACGGGGTCTTTAACGTCAACTTTGCCATCCTTGTACAATGTGTCAGCTTGCTCTTCAAAACGGTGATACGCGCCTTTTATATCGCCTCTAGCGTTTCCCTCAAATGCCGTATGGACCAGCTGCCTTTCTATTCTTGCCTGGTTAGAAGGCCTGAGATACTGTTCGTAAGATTTAATATTCTTCTTGTGGTCAGCCGTAGCTGATTCTGCAAAGTGCTTAATAAGCTCTTCAATGTTTCTTGGCTTCTTTTTTTCATCAGGCATGAGCAGGTATTATCAAAACACCTATATTTAAATCTTTCTATTTTTTAACCACTACTATGTAGCTACAAAAGTCATGTGGCAACATTTAAATACTCTCCGTCTTACTGTTTTTTCAATGGCAAAAAAGAAAACTGAGGCGAAGAAAGGCAGCGGCAGCAGCGACTATAAAGCGCCAGCCTCAGTTGATGCAAAGCCAAAGTACGACGCTTCAGCGATTGAGAAGGCAGCTGGCGCAGCAGCTGCAGGGGCTCCTATTGACGAGTTCGAGCTTCTGGCATCAAAATTGCCGAAGGAGGCACAGGAAAAGCTTCGCGACATCAAGGTAAAGCTTGACAAGTTCAAGTCAGCTGCGCTGGCAAAGTTTGACAAGTACATCATGGGAATAGCGCTTCTTCCCCCGCCAATGCCGCAACAGCCCGTATTTGCGCCGGGCCAGCTCCCTCCCACACTGCAATCACAGCAGATTCAGCCAGAATCACAGCCGCAGCAGAAAAATGACGGGACTGAAAATCAGCAACCAGGGCAGCAGCAAGTGCCTCCCGCTGACCAGGTCAGCATTCTTGTGCTTATTGATGATTCTGACAGCAAGAAGATGACCAAGGATGAGCTGAAGAAAAAGCTCCAGACCATAATTCAGGGCATGGCATCTGAGATTGACAAGAAGCTCGTAGTGCAGTGCTTAATCCTTACTGAGCTTTTGCAGAACTGCTACGATGCTAAGTACGACCTCCTGCAGCTGATTGTGTCCTGGCTGGCTCGCTCACTCAGGGCAGGGCAACTGAGAAGTCAGACATTGACGTTTTCATTGTCGTTGACGATACTGATGTAAAGAGGATGAGCAGGATTGAGCTGAAGGACAAGCTCCGCGCCATAATAATAGGCATGGGGATTGAGGCAGGCGAGATTACTGGCGTAAGGAACAAGATCAACATACAGGTCTACATCCTGACTGACTTTTGGGAGTCCATAAAGGACGCAAATCCAATTATTTTTACATTCCTCAGGGATGGCGTTCCCCTTTACGACAGGGGCATTTTCATGCCGTGGAAGCAGCTCCTGCAGATGGGCAGGATTAAGCCCAGCTCGGAAGCGATTGAGCTTTATATGAGCTCAGGAGAGCAGCTGCTGGAGAGGGTAAGGTTCAAGCTGAAAGAGATTGGCATGGAGGATATGTTCTGGGCAATACTCACCCCAACCCAGGCTGCCATCATGCTTTACGGCATTCCCCCTCCAACTCCAAAAGAGACTCCGGAGGTTGTGAGGGAGATATTTGTCAAAAAGGAGAAGCTGCTGGAAGAAACTTACGTTAACACGCTTGAGGCAGTGATTAAGACCAGGAAGGAGCTTGAGCACGGTGACAGGAAGGACATGAGCGGTGCAGAGGTTGACAAATTGCTTGCTGACTGCGATAAATTCCTCAAGAGGATTGGCCAGCTTTTCAAGGAAATCCAGCAGGTGAAGGAAGAAGAGAACATAGTAAGGCTGTACGATACGGCAGTAACGATGATTCGTGATGCGCTAAAGCTTGAGGGCATTGACAAGGTTGACGATGCCGAGCTTGTCAGCACTTTTGAGGACGAGCTCATAAGCAAGAACAGGATAGCTGCCAAATACCTGAGGATGCTCAACGCGATAATAAAGGCAAAGAAGGATTACGAAGCTAAGAAGCTTAACAGGGCTGAGATTGAAAGGGTCAAGAAGGACTCCACAGAATTCTCCACTGCCTTGCTCGAGTACATCCAGCGCAAAAGAGGAAGGGAACTGGAACGGGCAAAAATCCGTGTCAAGCACGGCAGCAAATTCGGCGAAGTGATACTGCTGGAGTCTGATGCTTTCATAATAAAGGATGTTGACCAGCAGCCGAAAGAGGTTTCTAAGGCAAAAATAACTGAGGAGGGCGGCCTGGCAGCAGTCACCGAATCAACCCAGGAAGAGCTTGAAAGCGCACTTGCAAGCAGCGCCATCCCTCCAAAGACGTTCATCAAGGAGAAAATCTTCGAGGACCTGAAAAGGATATTCGGGAAGGATGTTGAGATACTGGTTAATTACTGATTCAGATTTCTAATTTTATCCTTTATAGTCCCGCTGCTGCCCCGCTCCTGTTTTGTACTCTGCATTTTCACCGCCTGCCCCTGAAGCCCTGTAGCCTCCGGGCTGCCCGGCGGCTGAGCCGTACTGCTCTATCTTGACGCCTTCTGCCCCCTGCGCTTTTGTGCTTTGGCCCGTTACCGTCCATTCTGCCCCGCAGTTGCAGCCCATCATCATTGTTTCCTGATTGTGAGCCGTTCCAGCTGATGTGACCGATCGCTGTGTTCCATATAGCTGCTGTGGCTGGTTTTGTGAGGATTTTCTTTCATATTCTATCTTGGCAGCATTGAGGTTGTTGGCGTTTTGTTCTTTCTCGCTGAAATTGCTGTCGTTTGCAAATCCGCTGCCTAGCTTTCCTTCAAGGCTGCTGCGGATTGACTCCTGTATGAATTCCCTTGAGCCCACTTCGTGCAGCTCAACCTGGCTGCCGTCGCTGTGGTGGTGCATTGCCTTTATCTGCTCATCTGCAACAGCAGCAAGGTGCTTTGGGTGCTCCTCCGCAATTGTGTCTGTAAGCTCGCTGCCTTGCTTTTTCCTGATTGGCAAATCATCGTTTCTGAATCTCATGTCGAACTCACCATTGCTACCATTGGTCGTTGCAGTCCCTCATGTAGCCGCAGCTTGGGCAAAAGGCCTTGCAGTGGGTTTCCACCATCTTATGCCCGCACCTGAGGCACAGCTCAGGCCATTGCGGCGCAATTCCGCCTATGGCGGAATGTGCTATCGACCTCGGGTCGATACGCATCGGCTGCCGCCGATGCTGAATCGGGCTTGCCCCGATTTGCGTTTCTTCTTCTGTCTTTGCTTTTGAAGTTTTTGAGGCTTTCACGCTGGAGGGTAATGTTTTTGCCCTTATTAATCTTGCCAAAATTCGCGGATTGTTTAAATTTTATATAAACATGTATTCCGGTTTACAGTTAAGTTTATTAAGAATGGAATCTATGGAAAAGAAAATTGGGGGATTTGCGTGCAAACGGGCTACAGGGTTTGTGATGTCATGACGAGGAAGCCTATCGCAGTTATGCCTGAAACAACCATAAGGGAATGCGCAACAGTGATGAAGGAAAACAACGTGAGTTCCCTGGTGGTTAAGGAGGACGACATGCTCCGCGGCCACATCACGGATGATGTCCTAATCAGGAATGTTCTTGCAGAGGGCCTTGACGTTGACAGCACAACCGCTGCTGATGTTATGCTTGTCAAGGTTGCGACGATTGAGCCCAAAATGGACATTTACGATGCCTTGATTACCATGCGCGATTATGAGACAAGGCAGCTTCCTGTTGTTGACAGGGAGAACAGCAACAAGCTTGTTGGCTTGCTGACTCTGAAGGATATTCTCAAGATTCAGCCTCAGCTGTTTGACCTGCTGGTTGACAAGATAGTCCTGCGAGAGGAAGAGCAGAAGCTCACCAGCAGCCGCTATCCTGTTGAGGGCACATGTGACAATTGCGGGCAGTTTTTTCCCAAGCTTTATGAGGTTGAGGGAGATTTCCTCTGTACAAAATGCTCCGGCAGCAGGAAGAAGTTCGTGTCAACGATAGGGTTCTGAGAGTTTACTTGGCCGCATTTCGAAATCTTTATAAGCTGTCTGAGCCAGAGTCTGCTGTATGGCTGAAGGTGTGCATGGCATGCCAGCTGCTGCTGGCAAAAAAGGGGGATTTCTGCAGGGTATTCTGCAAGTTATTCCTCTGTTAGGCACTAAAAAGGAGGAAGCAGATTATCCCGCCCGTGGCCCTGTGCCTGTTCATAATCCAAGCGCCTACGCGTCTGAAAAAAGCTGGACCGAACAGTCAAGGATTGGCTGGTATCCTCACCGCATCAAGTACAGGGGCGTCTTCGACCTGGACGGGCTTTACAAGACGATGGCCCTCTGGTTCAAGGAAAAGAGGTTTGAGCTGCACGAACGCCTCTTTAAAAGCAAGCCTCCGGAACTGGAAGTGAGGTGGGAAGCTGAAAGGAAGAGGACAAACTATGCGAGGGAGCTCGTGTTTGTGCATATGCACATGTGGGGAGACTATGATGTTGAGGTAATTAAGAACGGCCAGAAAAAGAGGATGGTGAATGTCAGGATGATAATAACCATAACTGGCGACATAGAAGCGCCTTATTCTGATATCTTCGGCAGGCCAAGGTGGAACGCTAGCAATATTGAGAGGAGGCTTCATGCGTTAATGTTTAAATGGGTCATGTATAGGGAGCTGACCGGCCTGTACTGGGACCAGCTTTATTACGAGCTTTACAGCCTGAACAACAGGATTAAGGAATTTTTGAAGTTCGGGGCAAGATAGGGTTAAATTGAAATACTTGCGAATTGAGGTAATTTAGCATGGCGGAAAGAAGGCTTGTAGTTGACCACATGACACTTTCATATGAGGGCTTGTTTGACCTTCACGAGCTTTACTCCCTGATGAACCAGTGGCTCAAGGACAAGGGCTTTGACCTCAGGGAGCAGAGAAACCAGGAGCATGTGAAGCCCAGCGGCAAGTTTATCGAGCTTGAGCTTCTGCCCTGGAAGAAGATAACAGACTACGCAAGGCACGTCATCAAGGTCAACATGAGGGTTTTGAACCTCAAGGAAGTGGTGGTTGAGGAGGATGACAAGAGGGTAAAACTTAACAAAGGCACAGTCAATATAGTCCTGGACGGCTACCTCGATACTGATTATGAGGATCGCTGGGAGTCTAGGCCATTCTATTTTTTCATAAGGACGCTTTTTGACAAGTTCATTTACAGGACTTACAGCACCCAGTATGAGGAGCTTCTCGTTGAGAACTGCATCCAGCTGCACTCAACTATAAAGGCCTTCCTGAACCTTTACCAGTACGAGTACGGCGCAATGCGAAGGCCCGAGCTGACGCGGCTGTAACAATTAAGTTTAAATAACAACTTCTTAACCGTTTTTGATTGACCTTCTTTAGAAAGAAGTCAGTCGTTTTCCGATTGACCGCTTTCGCAAAGGGGTCATGCCGCGGTCGCATAACCTGGTAGTGCGTCAGTCTTGAACTGGTGTAGTCAGGCAAACTGATGCCCGCAAGGGCTTCGGGGTTCAAATCCCTGCCGCGGCGCTTAAACTTTTGCAGTTACTATTTTTCGCTGCCGTTTTGCCGCAATAACTTTCTCATAAACTTCCAGAACCTGCGGCGCAACAACGTCCCAGTTGAAGTTGTTGATGGCTATTTGCCTTCCTTTCTTTCCCATGCTGAGCCTTAAGGCTTCGTTACTGAGCAGCTGCTCCAAAGCGGCAGCCAACGCCTGCGGGTTTCTTGGAGGCACCAAGATTCCGGCTTCGGTTCTGACCAAGCCATCAAAGCCACCAGTGCTAACGGCATTGCTGTTTCTGCTGCTGCCTAAAACGACGTTCCTGTAGCCGTCAATGTTAGAAGCCACAACCGGCTTTCCGGAAGCCATGGCCTCGACAAGGACCATTCCGAAGCTTTCGCCATGCGTTGCTGGCGAGCAGAAGATGTCAGCTGTTGCGTAATACCTCGGCAGCTGTTCGGCAGAAACCTCACCCACAAAAACTATGCCTTTGTTATTAGCAGCCTTGGCCATCTTTTTTGTTTCAGAATCAGGCTTGCCTGGCCCCACAACCAGCAGCCTGGCGTTTGGATGGTTGGCATGCAGCTTGTTGAAAGCCGAAACCAAATACTTCAGCCCTTTCCTTTTTTCGTAGTTCCCAAGCCTGCCTACAAACAGG